>WTJL01000001.1:0-1063 GCA_011524845.1 Flavobacteriales bacterium
GACGAAGAGATTCAGTTCCAAGCCACCCAAAAGCGCGTGAACGCCACGACCATTCAACGTCTCAAAGACATCCGCTCGGCGCAGGAGTCTCACCTCTCTGTGTACGGCACGTTTGCAGAGACGTTCGACAGCTTGATTTTGTTTGTCCAGGCCCCCGTGGTGCCTGTGGAGTTCAACATGGGGTCGTTCCACGACACGTTGCCTGAAGCGAAGAGCCGTGAAGAGGGCTACGTCATCAAGCGTGAAGACATCGCCGCCATTGCGGAAGAAGAAGGCACGACGGAAGAAGCCTTGTTCGAGTTGATCACGAGCGACATGAGTCCGTACAAGGTGCGCGACACCTTGTTCACCTCGTTCTACGCCGAGAATTTTGCACCCGAAGTACGCGCTGCCCAGCGCCTTCCGCAGGTCAGCTTGGACAGCTTGCCGTTCAACCCTTACACCGGGGAGCGCTTCCTGATGAAGACCGGTGCGGTGGAAGTGGGCCGCGTGTGGCAGCCCACCATTTTGGTGCAGGACCCTACGCCATTTGGTCGCGACAAGGTGAAGAAAGACACCCTCCGCTTCGGATCGTTGTCTGAAGCGCACCGCGACGGGAACTGGCGCAATTGATCGGCAATGGGCCGACTCGCCCTCATTTGGGATGGAACGTGGTTGACTTGGACCACGTTTGACGCCACCCCAGACGTCGGGCGCAGAGAAATTTCACGACCCCACATGGTCCAAGAGGTGCTCCGAGCCCTGCGCAAGCAGGTGGGGGCAGGGGCTGAGGTGCTTCATGCGGAATGGGGGCAGCCCGCCACGGCCATTCCCATGGCCTTGATGCCCCCCACGCCTAGCGCCGAGGATGTGACCCCCCTTCATGCGTTGCACCATGGCCGCTCCAAGGCGGGCACTCGCGTGGGCGTGCACGGTTTGGATGGCGTGTTGGACACCCCTTGGTTGGCGTTGTCGGAAGACGACGTTTGGCAAGAAGCCGTGGCCCATGTGTTCCCTCAGGCACGTCCCTTGCCGTTGGTGCGCGTGCTCGTGCACGACGCCATCCAATGGCACCGTCGGGAGG
>WTJL01000001.1:1163-2729 GCA_011524845.1 Flavobacteriales bacterium
TGCAAGCGCCCCATCCCCATGATTCACAAGAAACCCCTGCGAAGTCCTGGTGGCCTTTGCTCTCATCCATGAACGAATGCGGATAACTGGAGGTGCCTGGCGGGGAAGACGTTTGCCCGACCTGAAGGGCTTTCAGGGCCGTCCCACCACGGACTTTGGCCGTGAAGGGTTGTTCAACCTGCTGTCGTCTCGGGTGGATTTGGACGGGGCCCAAGTGCTCGATCTGTTTGCTGGAACGGGCATGGTGTCGCTGGAGTTTCTGAGCCGCGGTGCGGCTTCGGTGACTTCGGTGGAGAAGGCCCCCAAGGCGTGCAGGTTTGCTGTCGCGCAGGCCTCTCAGCTTGGCAGCGACGATTTGCATGCGGTGTGTGCGGATGTGTGGGGGTTCTTGAACAAGCCCTTGACGCAGTTCGATGTGGTTTTTGCAGATCCCCCGTACGACCTTCCCAAACTTGAGACCCTTCCCGATGTGGTTCGTGAGAGCGGGCTTGTGGCCGACGGCGGATGGTTCATTTTGGAACACGGAGAACGCGTGGATGTGTCGGACCGTCCGGGGCACGTTCTTTCCCGAAAGTATGGGCACGTCCATTTCAGTTTGTTTACCTTCGATTGAATGCGCAGAGCCCTGTTCCCCGGATCGTTTGACCCCGTGACCAAAGGACATGAAAATGTCGTGGTACGGGCCATCCCCCTGTTCGATGAAATCGTGGTGGCCGTGGGAAGGCACAGTGCCAAGAAAGGCATGTTTTCCGTGGAAGACCGCGTGGCGATGTTGGAAGCCACCTTCGCCGACCATCCCTCCGTTCGGGTGGAATCTTACGACGGTTTGACGTCCGCCTTCTGCGACGAAGTGGGCGCGCAATTTCAGCTGCGGGGCGTGCGGAACGCCGTGGATTTGAGCTACGAGCAAACCCTGGCCCAAATGACCCGCGCCAACCACCCCAACCTCGACACCGTCGTTTTGCTGACGGATCCCGAGTACACCGCCATCCATTCGACGGTGGTTCGCGACGTGTTGCACCATGGAGGCGACGTGTCCAAGTTTGTTCCCCACGCCATCATGCCTTGGTTGAGCCAACGAGGATGAAGGGCATCCCAACGATTTCACTCCTGACCGCTTGGATGGTGTGCTGGCCTTTGGGCCTTGCCGCCCAGTCGGACGTGGTCATCCAATGGGTGACGGAAGCTGGAGAACCGGCCTGCAACTTGAAAGATGCAGGGCATACGCTTCATGTGAGCGCTTGGGTCGACGGCGTCACCCAAACCGCGATCCAGGGAGAAGATTTGGTGGTGGACAGCACAGGTCACTGCACGTGGCCCAGTGTGGAGGCTGGGGTGTACACCCTGGAGGCCCTTCCTTGGGCATGGACCTTGGTGGTCGAGCCATGGCGTGCGACGGGGGTGGACACGGTGACGTTGGTTTGGCCCAGTCGACGTTTTTCTCGTTTGCGCCAAAACCCAGCCCCGGTGCGATACGCCGAGGGGCACCCTGGCGCTCAGGTGGACACCTTGCAGCAGTGGCTGACCCAGCAATTGGATTCCCTTGACCTCGACCAGCTCATGGCC
>WTJL01000001.1:2829-6381 GCA_011524845.1 Flavobacteriales bacterium
ATCCCGGCGGCCCTGGCGGTCGTGGGTGGCCACAGGGGACGTGGACAGCCTGTGCCATGCCACCCAATGGAGCTTGGATGAACTGCACCTCGCCATGTGGATGGGACTTGGACAGTCTTGGAGCCGATGGGCCGAAGCGTGGTGGGACTTGCGCTGGAAAGACCAATGCGAGGTGGCGGAGTTGCATCGTCAATCGGACCAAGCACGCCGCCATGTGTTGACGGCCCAATCGTGGGGGGATGTCATGTGGATGATGCCCAACGGCGACCTGGAGCCTGCCTGGGCGGGAGATGGTGGATGGCGTGTGTGGCTGGTGACCCGTTCCGGTTCTGCCGCGGGCATGCGTGAATGGGCCATTCTCCGAAACTGGATGAAGAGTCAAGCGCCCAAGGATGTGTCGTGGGGGGTTTTGTCGGTGGATGCTTCCGAGCAGGGTTGGGCGTCGACCTTGGCCCAGCGCGAAAACGTACGGGAGCGCATCCATTGGGTGGGCCGGGACCCAAGTTGGTGGGACCGTCTGGACGTCAACCGCGTTCCTCAGGTGGTGGTGGTCCGACCCGATGGGGAAATCCACACGCACCATGCGTCGCTGCCGAGCGAAGGTTTGTTCGCGGAATTGAAGCGCTGGAGACTCACGGTTCGCTGAACCGCAGGTTCTTATTCACGAGAAACATCAGGAGGCCGCTCCGCCGAGAAGGGCGTCCAACACCATGCGGATGCTGCCAAACGTATGGTCCGTCACTTCACTTGAGAAGGGCGGTTTGAGCCACGTCACATCGGTGATGCCTTCGATGGACTGAGGCGTGCCCGCCGTTTGGCGACCGTTGTGGCGCATGGGGTACCAAAACGTGGTTTTCAAATGCACCACGCCACCCGCCTCATAGGTGTGAAAGGTGGTGAAGGCGTCTCCCGTCAAGGTCAAGTCGGTGATGCCGGTTTCCTCTTCCACTTCCCGAACAGCGGCTTCTTCCAAACGCTCTCCGGGCTCAAGTTTGCCTTTGGGGAGGTCCCATTTGCCGTTGCGTTGGATCCAAAGCACATGGCCGTCGTCGTCGGTGACCACCCCGCCTGCAGCGGCGAGTTCTTGGTACCCGGCGCAGAAGGTCATCCACACTTGGTCCAAGTCCTGACTATGCACCATGACTTTTTCCAGGTCAGGACTGCGCTTGAGCAGGGTGGGAAGGTCGCGAAGCATGCGTTCGGTGGGATCCACCAACGTCAATGTGGAGGTTTCAGACAGGGCAGTTGGACCGGAGAAATTCTCTGGCGTCGGGCGAAATTTCACCCGGCGATTCAGCATGAATACATCGTAGCTTTGTGACATGACCATTGCGTCCGACCAACGCCGAAAGGTAGCGGAATTCTTGCTCCGCATCAAAGCCATTCAACTCCGTCCTGCGGACCCCTTCACGTGGGCCAGCGGCCGTCTTTCTCCCATTTACTGCGACAACCGAAAACTGCTCTCGCATCCTGCCGTGCGCACGTTTGTGCGTCAATTGAGCAGCGAGCTGATCGAAGAGCGCTTTGGAAAGCCGGACGGCATTGCCGGTGTGGCCACGGGCGGGATCGCCTTGGGGGCCTTGGTGGCCCAAGAAATGGGGTTGCCCTTTTGCTACGTGCGCAGTTCAGCCAAATCTCATGGCACTGGACAGCAAGTGGAAGGGGACTTGGACACCATGCGGAACGTGGTGGTCATTGAGGACTTGATTTCGACGGGAAAAAGCAGCTTGAACGCTGTGGCCGCCCTTCGCGAGGCCGACCTCGAGGTCAAGGGACTCGTGGCCATTTTCTCGTACGGTTTTGCGGATTCTGTGTCCCGTTTTGAAGAGGCCAAATGTCCTTTCGAAGTGCTGACGGATTACCCCACCATGTTGGAGCAAGCCCAAGCCGAGGGGTACATCACCGAAGAACAATCCAAGCTCCTGGAAGCGTGGTCTGCCGACCCTGTGGCCTGGAGCGAAGAACGCCAAAACGCATGACGCGAATTGAATCACCTGCGGTCCGCGTGGCCGCCTCTCCAGCAACTGTCGCTCAGGATTTTCAGCAGTGGGACACCTTTGGGGAGTTGCTGTCTGCGGGTCCGGTGTCTGATTTCAAAGCGGAAGGGGACAAGTGCTCGTTCAAAGTGACCGGAGGCGTGGCTGTTCATCTTGTGCGGACCTCAGACAACAGCGCGTCAGAAGGCACGGTGTTGACCCTGGCCACGGAGGCGCCCACCCCTGTGAAGTTCACCTTGGACGTGACCGTGCAAGCGGAGGGCGATGGCGCCACCTGCCAAGTGGGATGCGACGCGGATTTGAACCCCTTCACCAAGATGATGGTGGAGCCTGCGTTGAAAGGCCTGTTCAGCCAAATGGCGGACACGCTTCAGGCGCGTTACTGATTCTGTTTCTCAGAAGGCACCAAGGCGCTCACCAGCACCATTGAACCTCCGAGGAGGCGAGCCATTCCGAGGGAGGCAACCCCTCGTCCTCGCGGGCGGTGGTCCATTCAAATCGTCCTTGTCCTTCTGCGTTCACGCCGCGAAACACCCCTTGCCATGTCCTTTCGTGGACCACGTAGGTTCGGGGTTCCCCCAGTCCAAACAGCGCGTCGTGGTAGTCCTCCATCAGTCCTTCGACGCCTCCATTCAGCCTTTGAATCAGCCGTTTGGCGAGGTCTTGGGCCAGGTCCGAGGGGCTCAATTCCACGTGCCATGCTTCCGCCAAACTCACCGCAGGGTAACTTCTGCTGAGACGGCTTGACCCCACGTTGAGTCCAACGCCAATCACCGCAGTGGACCATTGGCTCCCCCGCCACACATTCTCCACCAAAATGCCCGCGGCCTTGTGGTGCGTCCCTGCGTGCCAGACCAAGACGTCGTTGGGCCATTTCACGCGAATGGCACCCGGCGATTGGTGGTCGGGAAGGTGTTGGGACAGAAGGTCTTGAACGGCAAGGGCCACGTGCATGTTGACCAACGTGGGGTTCCAGTGGGGCTGAACCGGAACGGCCAAGCTCATGCAGAGGTCTCGGCCCGCCTCTGAACTCCAACGTCTGTCCCGTTGTCCACGTCCCTCCGTTTGGTGGTCTGTCGTGAACAACACCGGACCCTGCGGCATGGTGTGCCTCAACCACTCCATGGCCCATTGGTTGGTGCTGGGAACGGAAGGGCGGTGGTGGTGTTGCCAGATCATGGTTGGGGTTTGGCATTCCTTGGCAGAAGCCTCCAAAGGCCCGCCGGCAAGATGCCTCCCAAAAGTAGTACCTTTGAATCTGCGGAAGCACGGATGAATTCAATCACACCTCCCCCTACAGAAGCCTTGGCACAAGTGGTGGTCCAAGGCTTGGAAGCCCTCAAGGCTCAAGACATTGTCTCGCTCGATTTGAGGCCCTTGACCCATGCCATCGCCTCAACCTTTGTGGTGGCCTCGGCCACCAGCCGAACCCAAGTAGAAGCCCTCGCGCGCTCTGTGGAACAGGCAACTTCTGAGACATTGAATGAACGTCCATGGGGTGTTCATGGTTTGAGAGGGGGAGAGTGGGTCATCCTCGACTACAGCGACGTGGTCG
>WTJL01000066.1 GCA_011524845.1 Flavobacteriales bacterium
AGTCGGGGGCGTTGACCGGTTCGAACAAGTCGAGGAATCCGTCGAGCATGAACCAAGGGTTTGGGGCCCATTGTGGGCTTGGAGTGCAAGGTCGCAGGGCCTTGCCCCTCTTGGAACGTCTCCGGACGGCAAGCATTCACAACCGAATGTGAATGCACGTGCCAACCCGGTTGCCCGTCAGGGAGTTAGGACTTCTTTCGGCGGCCGCGCTTGGGGCGATTTTTCGCCTCTTCGATGAGCTCTTGAACCCGCGCCCACGTCAATTCCTCAGGTTTCTCGTCCTTGGGAATCTTGGCGTTGGTTTTGCCTGCCTTGATGTACGGGCCGTAGCGACCGTTCAACACACGAACCGTGTCGTCCTCCTCAAACACTTTGATGAGGGCTTTGGCGTCGGCTTCGATTTTGGCCTTGATCAGCTCCACAGCGCGCTCCAGCGTCACCGTGTACGGGTCGTCGCCATCGTCGGCCTTCAAGGACACAAACTTTCCGTCGTAGCGCACGTAGGGCCCAAACCGCCCAATGGCTGCGGTGACCTTCTTGCCTTCCATTTCGCCGAGCGTGCGCGGCAACTTGAACAAGTCCAAGGCTTCTTCCAAGGTCAGCGTTTCGATGGACTGGCCCGGGAGGAGGGAGGCGTACTGCTTCTCTTCGTCGTCCGGACCGCCGATTTGGGCCATGGGGCCGTACCGACCGATGCGGCAGAGGATTTGCGCTCCGGACTCGGGGTGCACCCCAAGAATGCGTTCGCCGGAAGCACGTTCTGCATGTTCCATGGTCGTGTCGACCGTTTCCTTGAACGGCGCGTAGAAACGCTTCAGCATCGCCCGCCAGTCCAATTGCCCGCGTGCAATGACGTCAAACTCCTCCTCGACGTCGGCTGTGAAGTTGTAGTCGAGGATGTTTTGGAAGTGCTCCAGCAAAAAGTCGTTCACCACCAGTCCGATGTCGGTCGGGAAGAGCTTGCCGCGTTCTTGTCCGGCATTTTCCGTGGCCGTTTCCGCCTCGACGGAAGACCCTGACAGCGTCAACACGCGGTAGTCACGCGGGGTGCCATCGCGGTCTTCCTTGACGACGTAGCCTCGCTTTTGCATCACGTCAATGGTGGACGCGTACGTGGACGGCCGGCCGATGCCCAATTCCTCCAAACGCTTGACCAGGCTCGCCTCGGTGTAGCGAGGGGGGTGCTTGCTGAAGCGTTGTGTGGCCACAATGGTGTTGCGGGTCATGGACTGGCCTTCCGTCATGGCGGGAAGCATGTCCTTGGTGGTTTCGTCGGGGCCGTCTTCGTCGTCCGTGCCCTCGAGGTAGAGCTTGAGAAAGCCCTCGAAGGTGATCACTTCGCCGCGTGCGACGAAGTCTTCGTCTCGTCCGGAGACGGAGATCTTGGCAACCGTTTTGTCCAGTTTGGCGTCGGCCATTTGAGAGGCCAACGTCCGCTTGTAGATCAGGTCGTACAGGCGCTGTTCCTCCCGTGAGGCGTCAATGCTCGCGGCCGACAAGTCTGTGGGGCGAATGGCTTCGTGGGCTTCTTGGGCGCCCTTGCTCTTGGAGGCGTAGGTCCTCTTGAACGCGTATTCCGGGCCAAAGGTGCTGGCGATTTCCTTTTCCGCTGCTTCCAGCGCTACGTCGCTGAGGTTGGTGGAGTCGGTCCGCATGTAGGTGATGCGGCCTGCCTCGTACAACCGTTGCGCCACCCCCATCGTGCGGGACACGCTGAAGCTCAACTTGCGTGAAGCTTCTTGTTGCAGGGTGGACGTGGTGAATGGGGCGGCTGGCTTCTTGGTCGCAGGCTTGGTCTCGATGGACGACACCACATGGTCTGCGTGGGTGCATGCGTCGAGGAAGGACTGGGCGTCTGCTTCGGATGAAAAGGTCTTGCCGCACGTGGCTTTCACCACCGCTTTGCCCGTGTCGAAGTGCCCCACCACGCGAAACGTGGATTTGGCAGTGTGGGCGTCGATTTCCCGCTCGCGGTCCACCACGATGCGAACGCCCACGCTCTGCACGCGGCCCGCGCTCAGAGAGGGGCGAATCTTTCGCCACAACACAGGGCTCAATTCAAATCCCACCAAGCGGTCCAAAATCCGACGTGCTTGCTGCGCATTCACGAGGTCGGCGTCGACGGTGCGCGGAGACTCAATGGCCTTCAAAATGGCGGGCTTGGTGATCTCCGAGAACACGATGCGTTTGGTCTGCTCAGGCTGGAGGCCGAGGGCTTCCACCAAGTGCCAACTGATGGCCTCTCCTTCGCGGTCCTCATCCGTCGCGAGCCACACGGTGTCGGCTTTCTTGGCGAGGGATTTGAGTTCGGTCACCACCTTCTTGGAGGAAGGGCTGACTTCGTACTTGGGGGCGAAGTCGTTGTCGATGTCCACGCTGTCGTTGCCCTTGGCAAGGTCGCGGATGTGACCCATGGAGGATTTGACGACAAAGTCTTTGCCGAGGTATCCTTCAATGGTCTTCGCCTTGGCAGGCGACTCTACGATGACGAGGTTTTTGGCCATGTGAATGAGCGATTGGGCGGGCAAAATAAAGACAACCTGAGCGGACTTTGGTTCGTCAAGTGCGCAGAAAAGGTTGCAGATTGGGGGTACCCCTAAAGGGGTGACAATTTGTCAGTGGTGTACATTTGCACCATGCGAGAAGGAGATCACGTCTTGGACGAAGAGCGACAAGGGGAAGCCACCGTGGTGGCCGGACCGGGTTCGGGTGCACGCAAGCTGTACCTCGAGAGCTACGGCTGTCAAATGAACTTCAGCGACAGTGAAATCGTGGCCAGCATCCTTTCAGATGCAGGGTACCAAACCACGAGGGACGCCGACGATGCAGACCTCGTGTTGCTCAACACCTGCGCCATCCGCGACAACGCCGAACAGCGCGTTCGGAACCGGTTGGTGCACTTCAAAGGAAACAAGGCGAAGAACCCCAGCCTGGTGGTGGGGGTGTTGGGATGCATGGCCGAGCGCCTGCGCGACAAGCTGTTGGAAGAGGAGAAGTTGGTGGACTTGGTCGTGGGCCCCGATGCCTACCGCGATCTGCCCAACTTGGTGGACCAAGTGGAGGGAGGCCAAAAAGCTGTCAACGTCCTTCTCTCTCGCGAAGAGACCTACGCCGAGATCAGCCCCGTCCGTTTGGACAAAGGAGGGGTGACGGCCTTCATCAGCATCATGCGCGGCTGCGACAACATGTGCTCGTTCTGTGTCGTGCCCTTCACCCGAGGCCGGGAGCGCAGCCGCGATCCCCAAAGCATCGTGCGCGAAGCCCAAGAGCTGTTCGAGGCAGGCTACCGCGAGGTGACCCTTTTGGGACAGAACGTGGACTCCTACAAGTGGAACATCGACAACAAAGGGGTGGTCAAGGACGAATCGCAACCGGTGGTTCGCTTTGCCGAGTTGTTGGAAATGGTGGCCGCGGTCCATCCGGACCTGCGGGTGCGTTTCAGCACCTCTCACCCCAAGGACATGACGGACGACGTGCTGCACGCCATGTCCCGTCACGAGAACATCTGCAAGTACATCCACCTGCCCGTGCAGAGCGGACACAGCGATGTGTTGAAGCGCATGAACCGCGGATACACCCGGGAGTGGTACCTCGACCGCATTGCGGCCATCCGTCGCATCATGCCCGGTTGCGCCATCAGCACCGACGTCATCACGGGATTCTGCGGCGAGACCGAGGAAGAACACCAAGCCACATTGAGCCTCATGGACGAGGTGAAATACGACATGGCCTTCATGTTCAAATACAGCGAACGCCCCAAGACGCTTGCGGAGCGGAAGTTTGAAGACGATGTGCCCGAGGAAGTGAAAGGCTCGCGGCTTCAAGAAGTCATCGCCCGTCAAATGGTGCACGGCAAAGAGCGCACCAAGGCGTTGGTGGGACAGGTGCACCGCGTGTTGATCGAAGGCACGAGCAAGAAGCGCGACGACCAGTTCTTTGGCCGCACGACCCACAACACGGTGGTGGTGTTCCCCAAGGGCGATTTGAAGCCCGGAGAATACGTGAACGTCAAAACGTTCGACTGCACGGCCGTGACCTTGATGGGCGAAGTCACCGACGAACCTGCACAGAGCTGAAGATGGAGGTGGGGGCGTTGAAGCGGAGGTTTGGCGTGGTCGGGAACTCCCCGGCCCTTGAGCGCGCCTTGACGGTGGCGGCGCAAGTCGCGACCACCGACATCAGCGTGCTTGTCCTGGGCGAAAGCGGGACAGGCAAGGAAGTCATGCCTCGCATCGTGCACCAATTCAGTTCCAGAAAGCACGGTCCGTATGTGGCCGTGAACTGTGGCGCCATTCCCGAGGGCACGATCGACTCTGAATTGTTTGGTCACGAAAAAGGAGCCTTTACAGGCGCCACCGACACGCGGAAAGGGTATTTCGAAGAGGCCAACGGCGGCACGATTTTCCTTGACGAAGTCGCGGAGCTGCCGCTGACGACCCAGGTCCGGCTGTTGCGCGTGTTGGAGACCGGTGAATTCATGAAAGTGGGGTCCTCCAAGGTCCAAAAAACCGACGTCCGCGTCGTGGCCGCCACCAACGTCGATTTCGACGACGCCATGGCGCGAGGGCGGTTCCGCGAGGACCTGTACTACCGTCTCAGCCAGGTGCCCATTCAACTGCCTCCGCTTCGACAGCGCTCGGGAGACGTGCATTTGCTGTTCCGGAAGTTCACCACGGACTTCAGCGAGCAGTACCGGATGCCGCCTCTCAGTTTGGACGACGAGGCGATCGAAATCCTCGAGCATTACCCCTGGCCGGGGAACATCCGTCAGTTGAAGAACGTGACGGAGCAAATGAGCATCTTGGAAACCAACCGGCGAATCGACGCCGACACCCTTTTGGGTTACCTCCCTGAAACGCACCGAAGCCGACTTCCGAGCGCGACCACGGCAAGTGGATCCGCGGCAGGCGAAAACATGGACGAACGGGAGATCTTGTACAAAGTGCTGTTTGACATGAAGGGCGATCTGAACGACCTGAAGCAGCTCGTGATGTCCCTCATGAAAAACGGAGGCTTGCAAGGCGGAGAGGCCGAGGCTGAGCTCGTGCAACGCGTGTTCCAAGACGACCTTACGCCGGCAGAAGCCCAGCGGGTGGTGGCTGCGTTGCCCCAATTCGCAGGCCCTGCAGCCACGGGACCCGCGGCCCCCATGGAGGACGTCGAGCACCAGCCTGCCGACGAGGTGGTGTTGTCGCTCCAAGACTCGGAGAAAGAACTCATCCGTCGCGCCCTGGAAAAGCACCGCAACAAGCGCAAGCATGCAGCGGAAGAATTGGGCATTTCGGAGCGAACACTCTACCGCAAAATCAAGGAATACGACCTGAAATGAGTCGGGCAACACGCATCTGGGGCATGATCGTTGCGGCGCTGTTGGCCGGCGGATGCGGCGTGTACTCCCCCTACGGAGCCCAAACCTCAGGCGCCTCCACCTTCAGCGTCCAAGATTTCGAGCCTTCTCACCCGCTCGTGTCCACGACGGCTGCGCAATCGTTGTCAGAAGCCTTGCGCGACCGCATTCAACGGCAGAGCACCCTTCGCCTGGTCGAAGACGGTGAGCTGGAGTTCAGTGCCCGCGTGGTGGGGTGGGAAGTCCGTCCCGTCAACGTCCAAGGAGACGAAACCGCAGGGGCCAACCGCGTGACCGTCAGTTTGGTCTTGACCTACGTCAACGAACGCGATCCCGAATTGAGCACCGAGCGGACCTTCAGCCGTTACGTGGATTTGCCTAGCGACCAAGACGTGTTTTCGCAAGAAGATGCGCTGGTGGAAGAACTCGGGGAGTTGCTCTCCCAAGACATGTTCAACGCCACCTTGGGCAACTGGTGAACCGATTCAGCTGAACCATGACACCCGCCCAACTCCAAACATGGATTGATCGAGGCCCTCGCGCCGAGGACGTGGACGAGTTGCGCGAATGCGTGAAGCGTTTCCCTTATTCCGGGCCGCTTCGCATGATGCTGGCCAAGGCCTCAGAACTGGCGCAAGACATGGAGCGCCGGGACGACTTGCTTCGGGCGGGAGCCCACGTGTCGAGCCGCCGTGCGTTGTTTGCCTACCTCATGGGCCCTGCCTTGGTGGCCGAAGCGCGGGCCGTTCACGACGAGGTGATGGCGTTGGAGGAGGTGCCAGAAGAGGAGCTGGTCAACATGGTGTGGCACGACCAAAGCGACACACCATTGACCGAGCCGGATGCGGCGTCGACGACCGAGGAAGACCCTGCTCCTGAGGAGGACGGGTCGCACGTCGAGGAAGAAGCCACACCGGCCACGAGAGACGCCATGGTGGCGGCCATTGCCTCGGTCATTTCCCAGGATGTGGCGGATTGGAACGACGAAGGATCCGACGAAA
>WTJL01000003.1:0-3476 GCA_011524845.1 Flavobacteriales bacterium
TGGCACGAACAGGAGCACCCAAAGCACCCCCACGATGGCGCCGCCAAGGTGAGCGTCGTGAGCAATGCGCGTCCCTCCCCTCTGCTGCATTCTGGATTCGTACCAGAAGAACAGCACCCCTGCCAACGCGGCAGGAATGGGAATCACAAAAAACAACAGCAGGGTGTGCGTAGGGTGCAAGCAAATGAAGGCCAAAAGGACGGCACTCACGGCGCCTGACGCGCCCAAACTGCGATACCCGGGGTTGTGCCTGTGCCTTTGCAGGGCAGGGACTGCGCCGGCAACGATGCCCGCGAGGTAGAGCGCCGGAAAGCCCATCCAGCCCAGGAAGGAAAGTTCCATGGCCACGGTTTGGCCAAATTCGTACAACACAAACATGTTGAAGGCGAGGTGCATCCAGTCGGCGTGAATCCAAGCGTGGCTCAAGACGCGATGCCATTCGCCGCGCTCGACACAGCGGTAAGGGATGAGCATCCAACGCTCCTTGTCACGGCGATCCATGAATTGCCACGACACGACCACCGTGGCGAGCACCACAAGAGACACCACATTCATCTTGTCACGAACTGTGGTCTGCCACAATGACCCAGGCCCCAGAGACCTTCCGCCAGAGCAAGGTGTACATGCCAGATGCATCCTCCGACTGGGGCTTGGACAAGGCCCATTGTCCCATCAGCCATCCCGCGTTTCGGCCCAGTTGGATCCATTGCAGGTTGTTGAACGACAAGGTTCCCATCGCAGCCGCATCGGGGTATCCAGTGATGTAGCGTTGCAGGGTGGCTTCGTGACCGTAGGTGACGCCGGATTTCCCGATGAACATGAGTTCATCGCTCTCGAGGTAGCCGTTCATAAAGCCCTCCAAATCCGCCCTGTTCCAAGCTTCTTGTTGGCGCCGCATGGTCTCTGCCACTTCCGACGGCATGCCCTCCACCCAGAGGGTTGTGGAGGGGTCAGACTGACCCCATGCGGTCGCACAATGGAAGGCCACAGCAGCGGCCACCCATGCGAGGCGAAGACCCACCTTACACATTGAACCGGAAATGCATGATGTCGCCATCCTGCACCACGTACTCCTTCCCTTCCACGCTCAACTTTCCAGCCTCTTTGACCGCAAGCTCAGAGCCCAGAGTCACGTAATCGTCGTACTTGGCCACTTCTGCTCGGATGAAGCCTTTTTGGAAATCGGTGTGGATGACGCCTGCCGCTTCTGGAGCGGTGTAGCCCCGGCGAATGGTCCACGCGCGCACCTCCTTCTCTCCTGCCGTGAAATACGTCTGCAAGTCCAACAACGCGTAGGCCGCCCGAATCAGCTTGGCCACGCCTGGTTCATCCAGGCCCAAGTCGGTCAAGAACATGTCCCGCTCCTCCGCATCCTCAAGCTCGGCGATGTCCGCCTCAATGGCCGCGCCCAAGACCAGCACGCCAGCGCCCTCCTCTTCCGCCACCGTGCGCACGCGATCCACATGAGCATTTCCGCTGACCACGGACCCTTCGTCGACGTTGCACACGTACAGGATGGGCTTGGACGTCAACAACTGCATCTCTTTCATCAAGGGCTCTTCGAACTCCTCCAATTCGAGACCACGGGCACTCTTCCCCTGCTCCAAATGCTCGACAAGGCGGGTGAAGAACGTCATTTGTTTGACGGCGTCCTTGTCCCCCGTTTGGGCCGCCTTCTTGACCTTGGCCATGCGCGACTCCACCGTTTCCAAATCCTTGAGCTGAAGTTCGATGTCGATGACCTCTTTGTCCCGGATGGGATCGATGCTCCCGTCGACGTGCACAATGTTGTCGTCCTCGAAGCAGCGCAACACGTGCAAAATGGCGTCCGTCGTCCGGATGTTGCCCAAGAACTTGTTGCCCAAACCTTCCCCTTTGCTCGCGCCTTTGACCAAGCCGGCGATGTCCACAATTTCAACCGTGGTCGGCACCACGTTTTGGGGATTGACCAACTCCGCCAATTTGTTCAGTCGGGGATCGGGCACGGTGATGACACCGAGGTTGGGTTCGATGGTGCAAAAAGGGAAGTTCGCACTCTGCGCCTTCGCGTTGGAAAGACAGTTGAAAAGGGTCGATTTGCCCACATTGGGCAGGCCGACGATGCCGCATTGCAAAGCCATGGCGTGTGTTCAATTGAGAAGCCGCTAAGGTAGCGCTTGGCACCCCTTTCTCGGTGGCTTGTGGTTTTCCAAAGTTTTTGCACAAGCTCCCCTTCGCCCCTCGCACTTCAGGTACTTTTGTGCCATGAATTCCACAGAGCTTTCGTCGCTGGCCACCCAAGTTCGTCGCGACATCGTCCGCATGGTCCATGCGGTTCAGAGTGGGCACCCTGGCGGGTCCCTTGGTTGCACGGACCTTCTCGTGCAATTGTACTTTGACACCATGACCATCCAACCCGATGCGTTCGACATGGACGGCAAGGGCGAAGATGTGTTTTTCCTCTCCAACGGCCACATCAGCCCCGTGTGGTACAGCGTGCTCGCACGCCGAGGCTACTTCCCTGTCTCTGAATTGGCCACGTTCCGAAAGCTCAACAGCCGTCTCCAAGGCCACCCTGCCACCGAGGAAGGTTTGCCAGGCATCCGTGTTGCTTCAGGTTCCCTTGGACAAGGTCTGAGCGTCGCGCTTGGTGCCGCTCAAGTGAAAACGCTCAACGGCGAAGACACGTGGGTGTACTCCTTGCACGGCGATGGAGAACTTCAAGAAGGCCAAATCTGGGAAGCCGCCATGTATGCGGCCCATCACAAGGTGGACAACATCGTGTCCTTCATCGATTGCAACGGCCAACAGATTGACGGCAGCACCGACGACGTCATGTCACTGGGCGACCTCGCTGGCAAGTGGTCTGCGTTTGGCTGGCGCGTGCTGACTTGCGATGGACATGACTTTGACGATTTGCAACGGGTCATTTCAGAAGCCAAAGGACACCGGGGTTCAGGTGTGCCTACGGTGGTTCTGATGAAAACCGAGATGGGCAAGGGCGTCGACTTCATGGAAGGCACACACAAGTGGCACGGCATTGCACCGAGCGACGATCAGCTGGCCGACGCACTGAATCAACTGGAGTCGTCGTTGGAGGATTACTGATCCTTCCTGTCCCCCATGTCTTCGCCCCGATTCTCAACTTGCAGCGCCTTGACCTCCATGGTCATGTTGCTCGCGGTGTGCATGACGAATCCGGGCACGGGCGCAGCGCAAGTCGAGGCTGAAGGCGAAGACCTGCCCACGCGCATTTTGTTTGTCTTCGACGCCTCGAACAGCATGAATGCGTTTTGGGGTGGACGTCGGAAAATTGAAACGGCCTCCAACCTGTTGAGCGAGACCCTCAAAGGGCTCCACCACAGCGAGCAATTGGAGTTGGGACTGAGGGTGTACGGACATGGCACCAAGCACGTGCCAGGGCAACAAGATTGCGACGACACTGAACTGGTGGTGCCCTTCAGCAACGCCAACAACCTGATCATCAAGCAAACCCT
>WTJL01000003.1:3576-6330 GCA_011524845.1 Flavobacteriales bacterium
GAACACGTCTTGCAGCTGGTGCTTGAGCAAGCCCTGCACAACACCACCCTGCACATCGATTTGCTGGACAGCGAGGGCAACGCCACCGTGTCGAATGTGGCGTACACCTTCACCGACACCCGCACAGAGGCTCACGACCCCCAATGGGTGCACACCATGCGCTGGGGCAACGCCCCTGACACCGTGTACGTGGACCCGCTTCCCACCTACACGTTCACCGTGCACAGCCTGCCTCCGCGACAGCTCGACTCCATCGTGTTGAAGCCTGGCGTTCACAACGTCCTTCGCGTCCCCGACATGGGACAAGGCCACCTGCGCCCACAGTTTGCAAGAGGCGTCCGAACCGATTACGGGACCTTCGACGTGTCTTGGAGGACCTCCGGCTCGTGCGAGGCGTTCTTCCAAAGCCCGGTCGGAGAAGAGCTCAGGCTCTGCGTGGGCACGTACGACGTTCTTTTTCCAACCCACCCTCCCACCTTGGTCAGCGACGTTCAGGTTAGAGAAGGCAAACACGACCTCGTCGAACTGCCCGCCCCTGGATCTTTGGTCGTTCAGGCAGCGGCCACGGGCTACGCAGTGGTGCTCGACGCCAAGGAATTGACCCCTGTGTTTCAATTTGAACCCGGTCAACTCAAGGGCAAACACACCCTTCAGCCCGGCGACTACACCCTCGTCTTTCGTGCACGCAATGCGCGCGGCACCTTGTACAGCATCAAAGAACATTTCACCATCACCTCTGGGAACACCACCAACCTCAACATCCATGGTTGACACGCATCACATCACCCTTGACCCCACCGAATCCAAAGACACCCGCTCGGGCTTTGGACAAGGTCTTCTGGAAGCCGGACAAGCCAACGACCAAGTGGTTGGCCTTTGTGCGGATTTGACTGGATCTCTCAAAATGAACGCGTTCAAAGACGCCTTCCCCGATCGCTTTTTCCAAGTCGGAATCGCCGAAGCCAACATGATGGGCGTGGCCGCAGGCATGACCATTGGAGGAAAAATCCCCTTCACGGGCACCTTCGCCAATTTCTCAACGGGCCGCGTGTACGACCAGATCCGTCAGAGCATTGCCTACTCCGAGAAAAACGTGAAGATTTGTGCGTCTCACGCTGGACTCACTTTGGGCGAAGACGGAGCCACACACCAAATCTTGGAAGACATCGGCATGATGAAGATGTTGCCCAACATGACGGTGATCGTGCCCGCAGATTACGAACAAACGCGTCAAGCCACCTTGGCAGTCGCCAAGCACCATGGGCCTGTGTACTTGCGGTTTGGCCGTCCCAAGGTGCCTGTGTTCATTCAACCGGAAGCGCCATTTGAAATCGGGAAAATCCAAAAAGTCATCTCAGGAGACGATGTGACCATCGCTGCATGTGGACACCTCGTGTGGGAAGCGGTCCAAGCGGCGCAAGCCCTGGCCAAGGATGGCATCCGTGCAGAAGTGTTGAACGTGCACACCATCAAGCCCTTGGACGAAGCCTCTCTTGTGGCCTCTGCCAAGAAAACCGGAGCTGTGGTGGTGGCGGAAGAGCATCAACGCCTCGGGGGCCTCGGCAGCAGTGTCTCCCAAGCCCTTTCCGCACATCACCCCACCAAGATGGACTTTGTGGCCGTCGAGGACCAGTTTGGAGAAAGCGGAACGCCTGCCCAATTGATGGAGAAGTACGGGTTGAATGCCAACGCCATTGTGGCGAAGACCAAGGCGCTCTTGGGCAAATAAGCCTTCATTCCGACATGATAAAAGGGCCGCACTTGCGGCCCTTTTTCGTGTAATCCATTGCGGATGTCGTGTGCGGATGTCGTGGCAAGAATCCCGTCAGCCTGCTTTGACGTCCAGCGCAGCGATGGCCGCGTAAATGGCATCGTGAAGCTGTTGAGTCGCAGGAACCAATGGCAATCGGACGTGGCGCTCACAGAGCCCCAAGTGGTTCATCGCACTCTTCACCCCCGTCGGATTTCCCTCCTCAAACAGCAGGCCCATCAAAGGCCCGAGGGTGCTGTGGGTGGCCCGCGCATCGTGGACTTGACCAAACGACGCCTGCTGAACCATGTCTGACATCGCTCCAGGCAGCACATTGCCCAGAACAGAAATGACGCCCTCTGCCCCCATGGCCACAGTGGGCATGGCCAGAGCATCGTCTCCCGACCACACCGCAAAGTCCGTGGCGCGTCCGGCGAGGATGGCGCCAATTTGTCCCAAGTCGCCACTCGCTTCCTTCACCCCAACCACATTGGGATGCTTGGACAGCGTCAAGGTGGTCTGTGCCGTCATGTTGCACGACGTTCTTCCTGGCACGTTGTACAGAATGATGGGGCGCTCTGCGGCGTTGGCCACGGCTTCGTAGTGCTTCACAAGGCCTTCTTGGGTGGGTTTGTTGTACGCGGGGGTCGCCACCAAAAACGCGGCCACGCCGTCCACATCCCATGCTGCAATTCGTTCACACAATTCAGCGGTGGCGTTGCCTGTGACTCCGACCACCACAGGTAGGCGACGGGCATTCACTTCCAGCACAAAGTCCACCACCCTGCGCTGCTCCTCTGAGGAGAGCGTAGGCGTTTCGCCTGTCGTTCCCAACACCACAAGGAAAGACGTGCCTCCCTCGATTTGGTGTTCCACCATACGTTGAAGGGCCGGATAATCCACTTGGCCCTGGGCGTTGAAGGGTGTGACCAATGCCACGCCCAACCCTTGGAGAGACGACACGAGTTGAGTCATTGCAAATCGATTTGGTTCAAAAAGGAGAT
>WTJL01000219.1:0-4285 GCA_011524845.1 Flavobacteriales bacterium
AACTACGACACCGACATCTTCACGCCGCTTCTCGACGCCATTTCGAAGGCCTGCGGCAAGCCCTACCCCAAGGACGACAGCCAAGAGGCCATCGCCTTTCGGGTCATTGCCGACCACGTGCGTGCCGTGGCGTTTTCCATTGCCGACGGTCAACTCCCGTCCAACACGGGGGCGGGCTACGTCATCCGTCGCATCCTGCGTCGAGCGGTGCGGTACGGCTCTTCCTTCTTGGGCATGAACGAGCCCTTCATTTACAAGCTCGTGGACGTCTTGGACGGCCAAATGTCCGAGACCTTCCCTGAACTCAAGGCCCAGCGAGGGCTCATCGAACAGGTCATTGAGCAGGAAGAACAGTCCTTCCTTCGCACGCTGGCCTCCGGCATCGAACGCCTCGGAGCCGCCACATCGGGCATGAAGCCCGGCGACACCTTGGCCGGCGACGTGGTGTTTGAGTTGTACGACACCTTTGGGTTCCCCGTGGATTTGACCGCCCTCATCGCGAGCGAACAAGAACTGAACGTCGATGAAACTGGGTTCCAAACCCTCCTTGACGCCCAGAAAAACCGCTCCCGGGAAGCCGGAAAAATCACCGCCGACGACTGGAAGGTGGTGGGCGAAAGCGACGGACCGACCGAATTCATTGGCTACGACCACACGGAAGCCTCCATCACCTTGTTGCGCTACCGGGAGGTCACGGCCAAGAAAAAGACCTTTGTTCAAGCCGTGTTCGACCGTTCGCCCTTCTACCCTGAAGGGGGCGGACAAGTGGGAGACCGAGGGACGTTGACCGCCGACAATGGCACGGTGTACCAGGTCCTCGACACGAAAAAAGAAAACAACCTCATCGTTCACGTGCTGGACCGCGTGCCGGAAGGCACAGCGTTTGCCGCGCAGGTGAATGTGTCCACCCGCGCCTCAAGCGCCCGCAACCACAGCGCCACGCACCTTCTCCACGAAGCCTTGCGCGAGGTGCTCGGCACGCACGTGGAGCAGAAGGGATCGCTCGTGAAGCCCGACAGCCTGCGCTTCGACTTCTCGCACTTCCAAAAAGTGACCGACGAAGAGCTCGAACGCATTGAGTCCTTGGTCCAAGGCCGGATTTGGGCCAACCACCCCTGCCAAGAGCACCGCAACATGGCCATCGCAGATGCTCAAGCGGCGGGAGCCATGATGTTGTTTGGGGAGAAGTACGGCGACACGGTCCGCATGATCGAGTTTGGCTCGTCGAAGGAATTGTGCGGGGGCATCCACGTTCCCGCCACCGGCGCCATTGGTCCGTTCCGCATTGAAAGCGAAGGCGCCGTGGCGGCTGGGATTCGACGCATCGAAGCCTTGACCGGAGAATCGGCCACCGCCGCACAACAACAGGAGCGCGCGCAACTCGCTGCCATCCGCGCATTGCTCAAGGGCAGTGCCGACCCCGCCCAGGCCATTGGCGATTTGCTCAAAGCGAACGCCAAGATGACCAAAGACATCGAGGCCTTCCAGCGGGAAGCGGCAGGCAACGTGAAAGGCGATTTGATCTCCGGCATGAAGACGGTTTCAGGCATCCATGTGGCCGCGGCCATCCTCGACCTCGACGCCAAGAACATCAAAGACTTGGCATTCCAATTGAAGGCAGAGCAAGCCCCCTTCTTTGGGGTGTTTGGCAGCAGTGCCGGAGGCAAAGTCACCTTGTCCATTGCCATCAGCGACGATGTGGTGGAAAGCCGAGGCTTGCATGCTGGCAACCTCGTGCGCGAACTCGCTTCCCACATTGGTGGTGGCGGTGGCGGTCAGGCGTTTTTCGCCACGGCTGGAGGAAAGAACGCCGACGGGCTGCAGGCGGCCATCGATGCCGCATTGGCCAAGTTGGAAGGCTGACCCCTCCCCTCGTCAAGCCATGAAAAAAGGGCGCCCAGTTGGGCGCCCTTTTTCGTGGGGTCGGACGTCATGGCTGCGCCCGAAGCTCATGTCATGCCGCGACCGCCATGGAGGCGCGGCTCGCTTCGCGCTCGGGCAATTTGCCATACACGGGGCCTTTGTAGTCTTCTTCTTCGCTCAGTCCCAAGTTGAGGATGTAGAACACATTGAACACGCAAGCGAGCACGTAGTCCAAGGTGTGGACCTTGCCGAAGGTGTTGGCCAACTCCAAAATGGTTCGGAAGAAAAAGTACAGGTTGTAGACTGGGATCAGGAACAGAAGGGCGTGTTTGGCCGGACGACCGATGATGCGCATCGCCACAACCACGTTGTAACCTGGCACAATCACAGCCCAACCCGGCTGACCACATTTCACAAAAAGACGCCAATTGCCGGCCAAGCCGATGAGGGAGATGAACAACGTCCCCAGCGCAAAGCCGCCGTCCAATTCGAAGGTATCGATGAATTCCATGGTGGTGAGTTTTCGCGTGTAAGACGGACACACTTGGCCAGGGTTGCCTCCATCTTGCTGAAAATCAACAAACCACACACATAACCCTACCGCACACGAAGGGTTTTCGCCCCTTTTTCAGGCCAAATGGCCAAACCGATCCACCAAGTCTGAGTCGATGGACTTTCCAGCGGGACAGAAGATGAGGAGTCGCTCCACGGCGTTGCGCAGCTCGCGAACGTTGCCAGTCCAGGGCGCTTTTTGCAACGCCCCCATCGCGTCTTTCGACACCTTGGGCACGGGCCTTCCCGTTTGGGCGCAGAGCACCTCGAGGAAATGCGCGACCAGCAGGGGAATGTCGGACGCCCGCTCCGCCAATGAAGGCACGTGAATGGGCACCACCGCCAACCGATGGTACAGGTCTTCGCGGAATTCTCCGTTGGCAATGGCCGCCTTCAGGTCCTTGTTGGTGGCCGCCACCACGCGCACATCGACGCTGATGTCCTTGTCGCTGCCCACGCGGGAGATTTTGTTTTCCTGCAAGGCGCGAAGCACCTTGGCTTGGGCAGAAGCGCTCATGTCGCCCACTTCGTCCAGGAACAAGGTGCCGCCTTGGGCCTGCTCGAACTTTCCTTTTCGCTGGGACACGGCGCTTGTGAAGGCGCCTTTTTCATGCCCAAACAACTCGCTCTCGATCAATTCGGACGGAATGGCGGCGCAGTTCACCTCCACAAATGGACCGGACGCCCGTCCCGAGTGGTCGTGCACCTGACGGGCCACGAGCTCCTTGCCGGATCCGTTGGCCCCGGTCACGAGCACACGCGCGTCGGTGGGCGCCACCGTCTGCACCATGTGCTGAATGGTTTGGATGCCCTCCGACTCCCCGACCATTTGATGGGATTGCGAGGTGTGCACCTTCTTGGTCAGCACCTTCGTCGTTTCCACAAGCGCCTCACGCTCGAGCACGTTGCGCAGCGTCACCAAGACCCGGTTGAGGTCGAGCGGCTTTTGGATGAAGTCGTAGGCCCCTTTCTTCAAAGCGTCGACCGCCGTCTCCACGGTGCCGTGCCCGGAAATCATGACCACAGGCGTCGCCACGTTTTTCTTGGCCAACATGTCAAGCACATCCAGGCCGTCCATTTGGGGCATTTTGACGTCGCAGAAAATGGCGTCGAACGTCGTCTTGGTGGCCATCAAAATGCCGTCCATCCCTGTGCCTGCTTCCGACACCTTGTGGCCCTCGTACTCGAGGATTTCACGGAGGCTGGCGCGGATGGGCGCTTCGTCGTCGATGAGGAGAAGATGGGCCATGGAAAGAGGTTTGTCCTTGTGAGTCAAAGATGATGCCAAACCTCCATTCGCCCAACCCGCGGGCGCAGGGCCTCACCCCAAGCTCGGCAACAAGGGCAGGCCGCGCTCGATGCGCGACAGCACGCCTTCGCGCAAGGCGTAGGGCGCGCGGCTGATCTGCGTGATGCACCCATGGCCCAACACCCATTGAATGAGCGTCGCACTGTATGGCATCAAATCAACGCGCGCAGGGTCCATGCCAGGCATGCCAGCGCGGTGGTGGACATCGCGTTCCGTCAGTTGCGTGCAGATGTCAGCCCAGGATTCCATGGGGATGGGGTCCAAGCCCGGGTGCGGCTCCGGAGATTGCGCGTGGTCTGGGCGCTCCTTTCGGGTGCGCGTGCCCACGAGGTCTGCGAGGGTGTCGAAGGATCCGCTGGCCCCCACAAGACGGGTGGGTTTCAGCGCGTCCATGGCCGCACTGAGCGGGGCCATGACGTCGTCGAAGTAGGGCTGCATCTTGGCCACCCCTTCTGGGCCGATGGGGTCGCCCAGATTCATCAACATGTGCAATCGGGCGACGCCGGTGTCGAAGCTTTGGGCCCATTGGATGCCCTCGGAATCCCAGACAATGAACTCAAC
>WTJL01000219.1:4385-6301 GCA_011524845.1 Flavobacteriales bacterium
CCACCTTGTCCGAGCTTCACAGGGACGCGCTGACCAAACACAGGAATCCATCCTCCCGCGGCGCCCACGTCCACGATGCGAAGGTTGAACGTGTTGGTGCCGCAATCGATGACGGCCACGCGGCGAAGGTTGTTCATGGGATCAGGGACTGAGGGTTCAGGGGCATCAGAGAGCACCGGAGTCGGGACGCACCGTCCAGCGCACGATTTCTTTAAAACTGGGGCGTTTGCCGTACATCAAAATGGCGACGCGGTAGACGCGCGCGGCCAAAGCCACGAGCAATGCCGCTGTACCTGCCAGAAGGGCCATGCTGAGCGCCACGTGCCACCACGGCACGCCCATGGGCAACCGAACCATCATGGACACCGGCGACGAAAACGGCACAAACGAGCTGACAATGGCCAAGGTGCTCTCGGGAGCGTCGATTGTCATGGAGGCCAACACGTAGCTGAAGAGCAAGGGCATCATGACCGGCAGCATCAAGTACTGGGCATCCGATTCCTGCTCCACCATGGCCCCGATCGTCGCGAAGAACGCCGCGTACAAGGCGTAGCCCAGCACGAAGTACACCGCCCCGCAGCCGAGCATGACGGCCCAGTTGATGTCCAGCAAAAACGCGAGTTCCTCCTCGGCCGCGAGGACGCTTGAGAAATCGGCCGTGCCCGCCGTGAGGCCCTGCGTGGCGGCCCAAGATTCCATCCACGCGCTTTGTTCCAAGGCCATGCCCAAGACCGCCATCAGTCCCCAGCTGAGGACGGCCCATGCGGCGATTTGGGTCAAGCCCACAAGACCGATGCCGGCGATTTTTCCGGCCAACAGCTGCCCTGGACGAACGGTGCTCAGCACAACCTCCACAATGCGGTTGGACTTCTCTTCGATGACGCCGCGCATGACGTGCATGCCATACACCAGCACAAACGTGAGCATGAAAATGCTGAACACAAACCCGAGCCCGCCTTGCCCGGCGCCTTTCTGCTCGCCCGTGGCCATGTCGAGGCCCACGAGGACCACATCGGTTTTCAGGGCCAGGTAATCGTCGTAGTTGAGGTTGGATTGTTCCCGCACCTTGAGACGTTCAAGGGCCTGGCTCAGGTCGCGCTGAATCCAACGCTTGGCACGTCCCGTGGGAGGCTCCAAGTGGAGCAGCTGGGCCTTCTCGCTTTGGACGATGCCTTCGTCCAACTCCACCATGCACGTGAAGCCTTCCGCCTCGAGCGTGGCGGCGTCTTTGGGCTCCCGGCCAAACCGATAGGTCAGCAGGGTTCGCTCGGGGTAGCACGACGGACAGGTAGGCACGAATTGTCCGCCTTCCGCTGGCGCTGTGAGAAGTCCGTCGTGGTCGACCACCCACACTTTGGCCGGCGATTCCGTGCTTTGGGTCAAGAGCACAAGGCCCGCCACAAGGCCCACCCACAGGACGGGGCCGAGCAACGTGGCCACGAGAAACGCACGGCGGCGCACGCGGGTCACGTACTCACGGCGCACCACCGTGAGCCACACTTGGAAAGGGCGCTGAGGGGTGGTCATGAGGCGGCGGATTCCACGGTTTGGACAAAGACTTCTTCCATGGACAGCTTCACGGGAACCGCCTCCAAGACGGACACGTGTTGCACGGCCCAAGCCAAAAACTCCGGCATGGGCCAATCGGCCGGCAAGGCCAATTCGAGGTCGTGAACGGCGTTTGACGCATTGGCCGATTCCGTCCGTGTGGACTTCGAAAGCAAATCTGCACGGGCACCGAGTTCCGCCACAAAGGCCATGAGGTTGCCCTGGATGGACACGCGGATCCGTCCGCCTCGGGCATCTTCACGCACCACGTCGGTGGGCCCTGAAAGGACCTTTTTGCCGTGGTGAAGAAGGATCACTTCATCGCACAACGCTTCCACGGAGCCCATGTCGTGGGTCGACAAGACCAA
>WTJL01000024.1 GCA_011524845.1 Flavobacteriales bacterium
AGCACTTCCCTTGCGGGCGCCTCCTCGGCGGCCTTGGTCAGGGTTGTGTTTCATGGTGGCGCAAAGGTACGGACAGCCAAGACTAGCGCAGGGCACGCCACCGTTTCTGTGTGGAGCGTCGAGCGATTCCGGCGTCCCAGGCGCCAGGCATGTGGTTCAGCAGAGGCGCCTGACCCGCCCGCAACGTCACCAACCAGAGGTCAAGCCGGTGCTCGTTCCACGCCCGTCCCTCGGCGTGCATGAAGGCATGCGCAGCACGGATCAGCCTGCCCTGTTGGGCCGCACTGGGCCGCCAATGTGCGGGGTCAAGGGGCGGTTGTGCGCACCCGGATCGGGACTTCACCTCGTGAAAGACCACAAGGTTTCCCAACACTGAAATGAGGTCGACTTCCAACCGACGCCACCGCCAGTTTCTGGCCACGATCGTGTGGCCAAGGGCGGTGAGGCGTTCAGCAACAAGGGACTCTCCGAGCTGGCCCGTCCGGGTGCGGCTTTCCAAAACCATGGCACAACAATCGCCGTCGCGGACGACGACGTGACGCCAAATGCAGGAGCGTGGGTGGAGAGTTGATCAGCGCAGGACGAGGTCGGTCGTGCCGATGACCGTGTTGTCCTGGAGGATCTCCACGAGGTACGTGCCGGAGCGGTAGGGCTCGAGGACGGTGGCGTCGGGGTACTCGTAGAAAATGCACGCGTCGAGCCGCTCGCGGGCGTAATCCACGGTCCGCGACGCGCTGAAGGAACCGTCGCCGTCCTCGCTGGGCAACACGTTGCCTGCACTGTCCGAGATGCGCAGGTGAAGGGTGGTGTTGCCAACGGGGGCGATCCGGTTCTCGAGGATGGTGAAACACACGCGGAGCATGTCGCTTCGGTCGGCGCGGTCCGTGTCGCGTTGGCGACCGGAGGACAAGACCCGAACCCCGGTCGGCAGGAATTCGGAGACTTGCAGGGTTTGGCCTGCTTCAAGCATGTCCTCCATGTTTTCCTGGCGCTCGACGAGGTCGGCGTTCTCTTGCGACACCGCCTCCATCTGCTCCTTCATGGCGAGGTTTTCGCCGAGCAGGGCCATGTTGAGCTGGTTCAGCGAGTCGATGGTGCCGATGTAGCCCTTCATGATGCTGCGCAGGGTCTCTGCCTCTTTCTTGAGCTTGGCGACTTCCCAGTACCCGTTTTTGACCTTGGTGAGCAACCCGTCAATGCGCTCTTGTTGGGCGGCGAGTTCCGCCAGCATCATGGAGTTTTCCGTCTCGAGCGTGTCGTACGAGAAGCGCATTTTCTCGAGGTCGAGGATGAGCTGGTCCTTTTCCAAGGTGAGGCCCGCATTGTCGTCGTTGAGCAATCCAATGGTGGTGTTGCGCGCCGACAGCTGATAGCCCAAATACCCGACCACCAGCACTAAGCTCGCCACAACGATGAGCCACGTTTTTTGGGACATTTCAGGCATGGTGCAGGGGCTTCAGGGGATGAGGATGGGACAAAGACATGTCACTTGAAATGCGAAAGTCATGCCAAAGATGCAGCGCGAACAAGGCCCCTTGACCCCTGACGTTCAGGAGTTCACCACCCGCGGGGTGTGGGAAACTCGGTCGCAGATTCAACGAATTTTTAGGAATTCGCGTACCTTGAAAAAACCAAAACCCGCCAACATGGTTCGTTTCATCTCTTGTTGTGCCGCCCTTGTGGGCCTCCTCTTCTGTGCCGATGTGGCGCGTGCCCAAGACACGTTTCAAGTGGGAAACACGACCCTGACCGCCACCAACGTGGCCTCGGGCATCCAACTTCCATGGGAGATTTTGTGGGGGCCGGACGACTTTTTGTGGGTGACAAGCCGGCCGGGAACGGTGTACCGCATCGATCCTGAAACGGGCGCCACCACGACGGTGCTGACCAAGTCGGTGACCAACAACGGCAGCGGAGAACCGGGCATGCTGGGCATGGCCATGCACCCGGAGTGGGAGACCACCCCCAAGGTGTTCATCGTGTACACCACCGGATCGACGTGGAACGGCACTGAGCGGCTGTCGGTGTTTGATTGGAACGGGACGTCTCTTGTCAACGAGGAGGTGCTGTTGTCGTTGCCCGCGGCGGGCATTCACAACGGGAGCCGGCTTTTGGTCTTGCCCGACCACACGCTCCTGATGACCACCGGTGATGTGGGAGACGGCGGGGTGAGCAGCCAAAACCTCAACAGCCTCAACGGCAAGGTGCTTCGCTTGAACCTCGACGGCACGGTGCCTGCGGACAACCCCACGCCTGGCAGCTACGTGTACAGCCATGGGCACAGGAACCCCCAAGGCCTCGCCCTCGGCCCAGGCGGCATCATTTACAGCTCGGAACACGGCCAAAGCAACAACGACGAAGTGAACATCATCGAGCCCGGACGCAACTACGGTTGGCCCAACGTCGAGGGGATGTGCAACACGTCGAGTGAGAACAGCTTCTGCGCCGCCAACAACGTCCGCGAACCCATCGACACGTTTTCGCCGTGTGCGGCGGTCAACGGCCTGACGTGGTACAACCACCCGGCCATTCCCGAGTGGCAAAACTGTTTGCTGCTGTCGGTCATGGGCGGGTTTGCCCTCAACGACAAGCGCTTGAGCGTGCTGTCGATGTCTGAGGACGGCTTGTCGGTGACGGGAGAAACGCAATGGTTTGCCAGTTACGGGCAACGCATCCGCGATGTGGCCGTCAATCCTTACACCGGAGCGGTGTACTTGGCCTTCAATGGACCCTCGTACCCCGGATCGGGACCCAACCTCATCAAGGAGTTCCGCAACTTGGACTACCAGCCGGTGACGGCGGTCGCGGGATGCCGTTACCCTGGCGCGCTCAACTACGACGCCAACGCCACGGAAGACGACAACTCGTGCCAGTTTGCAGGGTGCACCGACCCCACGGCGTTGAATTACGTGCCGTGGGCCAACGTGACCACGGCGTGCATGTACACCGCGCCGTGTCCAGAAGATGTCAACGGCGACGGCGCCACGACGGTGGCCGACATGCTGTTGGTGTTGGGCGCCTTTGGCGACGCATGCAACTGATGAACAGAACAACAAGACACGACTGAACACCTTCAAACTGAACGAATGACACACTCAGGCAAACTCCTTGCAGCCTTCAGCGCTTTGGCGTTGATGTTGGGCCTGCAACAGACCGCCGGCGCCCAATGCGATCCCGGCCAATCGGAAGTGGTGGTGGAAATCCTCACGGACAACTACCCCGGTGAAATCACGTGGACCCTGTCCGACGCCAACGGCACGCTGTTGTCGGGCGGTCCCTACAACTCGACGGGCACCACCTACACGGAGTCGGTGTGCATCGATGGCGCGGACGAGTACCCGTGCTTGCAGTTTGTGATCAACGACAGCTACGGAGACGGCATTTGCTGCGGGTACGGCCAAGGCGCCTACACCTTGTACCTCGACGGCACGGCAGTGGCCACGGGTGGCCAGTACGGCCAGCAGGACATCGTGCAGTTCGACTGCGCGCCAGGTTCCACGTGCAACGACGCCGTGGTGTTGACGGACGCGGACTACGGCACAGTGACCCAGGCAGACGACAACTTTTGGTACACGTTCACCCCAGCCGCCAACGGCATGTACGAGTTCAGCTCGTGCGGGGCAGCCTGCAACACCACCCTGTACATCTACGACTACTGCAACATGGGCAACTTCGACGACACCAACGAAGGGTCCATCTACTACGACGACAACCAAGGCGGTTGTGGAGAGGAAGCGTCGTTGACGATTTTGTTGGAAGGCGGTGTGCAGTACTGGGTGCGTTTAGCGTCGTTGGATGCAAGCTGTGGAGGGTTTGACTGGTCCTTCGACTACGCCGGCCAGCCGACGGGTTGCACGGATTCTGGCGCCTGCAACTACAGCCCTGCGGCGGAAGTGGACGACGGATCGTGCGTGTACGACGGCGACCCTTCGTGCACAGGCCCAGACTTGATCGTGTTGGCCGATGTGGTGTCGAGCAGCTTGTACACCACCACCATGAACGTGAGCCAAACCGACTGCTACATCGAGGAGGGGTGCTTGAATGGGTTTGGCACCCGTGAACTCATCCGATTCACCACCCACATCAAAAACATCGGGGAACTCGACTACTACATCGGCACCACGGCGGCCAATAACCAGACGGGTCAATTCGAGTGGGGCGAATGCCACAACCACTGGCACTACAAAGGCTACGCGAAGTACGACCTGTTCACCATGGACGGGGCGTTGATTCCCATTGGATTCAAGAACGGATTCTGCGTGCTGGATTTGGAATGCAGCGATGGCGGAACCGCCCAATACGGTTGCTCCAACATGGGCATCACGGCGGGATGCGGTGACATCTACTCCAGTGGATTGAGCTGCCAGTGGATCGACGTGACCGACGTGGAAGACGGACAGTACCGTTTGGTGGTGCGCGTGAACTGGGACTACGACCCCGACGCCTTGGGCCGCTACGAGACCAACACGGAGAACAACTGGGCGGTGGTGTGCATTGAGCTCGACCGCTCCAGCGGCTCTCTCGAAACCATCATCCTCACCGACTGCCCGACGTTCACGGATTGTGCGGGGGACCCCTTCGGCACGGCCTTGATCGACTGCAACGGAGAATGCGGCGGGGTGGCCATCATTGGCGACCTCAACGACGACCTCATCCAGGATTTGTCCGACGCCCAGATGTACGTGGAAGGCGTGCTTGGCAACGACCTGACGCCGGCCAACTGCAACGACATCAACGCCGACGGCGCCTTGACGGTGGCAGACGCGGCCTTCATGGCGGACTGCCAGTGGTGGAACGAGGCCCACACGGACCCCGACTCGACCGGCGTTCACAGCCACTGCGAATTCCCAGTGAACGACATCACCAACCCGTTCGACACGACGCACTTCACCATCGCCAGCGTGGATTGGGACAACCAAACCTTCGACGTCCATGTCAAAAACCCCGATGCCCGCATCTACGGCTACCAGTTGGAGTTTGACGGGGTCCAAATCAGCCAGACGGAAAGCCTCCTCGACGCCACCGCGTACGACTACACAGGTGCTCCATCTCACGCCCCAGGAGGATCGCAGGTGTTGACGGTGAGCTACGACGGCACCTCGGTGGCCAAGAACACTGAATTCGTGCCGTTGTTGCGCGTGCACTGGATCGGCGACGCCAACGGGATGGTTTGCATCTCTGGCTACACGGAGGTGGTGAACGACTTCTTGCAGAAGACCCTCGTCAACCTCGACAACCCGTGCGAAGAACAAACCGTGCAGCCCTGCCCTGGAGACATGGACGGCGACGGTGCCGTGACGGTCTCCGACGTGCTCGACGTGTTGAGCGAGTTTGGGTGCGTTGCGAAATGCGTGATGGACATCAACGGCGACGGTTCCACCAACGTGACCGACGTGTTGTTGGTGCTTTCCGCCTTCGGCACGGCGTGCAATTGATGCATGCGACCGCCTCGGCTTGACAGTGGTCAAGCAAAAAGCCCCTCGTCTGGTTCAGGCGGGGGGCTTTTGTGTGGGGCCTATGGCCGATTGTCAGGCCTTGAGCAACCCTTTGTAATGGGGCCAGTTGGCGACCACCAGGGCGGCGTTGAGGATGAAGATGACGCTCATGATGAGCAAGTGGCTGGGTACCATGAACACCCCCCACATGAGCATGCCGACCGCGTAGGGGAAGGCCATGAGAACCCCGAGCTGCTCGCGGCCGGGAAGGAGCATCACCACCCCCGCAATCAATTTGGCGGTGCAGATGAAGGGGAGCAAAAACTTCGTTTCGAGCACCGCGAACACAAAGGCGGTGGCTTCAGGCTCGGGGTAGCCCGTGGCCATGATCGAGGCGTCGCCCCAGTAGATGTTGTAGAGGTGTTTGATGCCTGAGGCCAAAAGGAAGACCGCGTACAGGTACTTCAGCACGGAGTGGAGTCGAGCGTTCATGGCAGCCAAGTTCAGGAAAACGCACCGAACGGCGCAAGTGAACGTCAGTCGGTGGGTTGTACCTTGATGCAACCCTTGAACGCATGCCACGCGTCTTTGAGGCGATCGCCCTTGCACCCCAACCTCAACCACAGTTTTCATGAACAAATTCATGGCTTTGTTTTTCGCGGTGGCCTTCGGGACCAGCGTGCATGCCCAGCTCGGAACGGCACCGGACTTCACGGTGACCGACATCGACGGAAACACCCATTCGTTGTACGCCGACATTTTGGACCAAGGAAAGATTGCCGTGGTGC
>WTJL01000061.1:0-20481 GCA_011524845.1 Flavobacteriales bacterium
CATGCCCAGAACAACGTCGAACACCCGCTTGGCACGCGCCATCTCAGGGCGGTGAAGTCCACGCTGAAACGCCACAAACGACTCCCGGGATGCTCCCCCGCTGGACATCACGTCGCCCACATCGGTCCATGCAATGCGGCACGCCACTCCACGACGCCCCAACATGGGAAGCGCCTCGACGATGGCGTCGGCTGGCACGTCCCGCCCGCTGAACACCACCTCGTCCAATTGATGGATCTGGATGGCCTCCTCGACATCGCGCCACGTTCCCACCCAAGGCATGCCTTGAATTTGGGGGGCATCGTTGGGCACCTCTTCGCCAGACCACAAGGCCACCACCTGTTGACGGGTCCGCTCCCCTTCATTTCGACGCAACAGCTCCACAAGTTTTTCGACGTCTCTCCCTGCCACCAACAGGCGTCGTACGTGGAAGGGGTTGCCGTGTCTTCGGAAGGTGCGACGGATGACCCAGGCGTGCGCCACGCCATGCCAAGCAAGAAGCACCAGCGCCACAGCCCGGCCCAAGCGCCACGATTCTGGCCATAAACTGTACACCACCAACGTCGCCATGGAAGCACTGAGCCAGGCCAAAACATGCCGCGACACCGAGGTCGTGTCGCGTCGGTCCCGGTAGCCGCCGAGGGCCCAGGTCCCTGCGAGTTGAACCCCCAGCAAGGCGGCAACCTGCATGGCTGCGTCTGGCCAGACAAACGACTTGCCGCCCCATGCCTGCATGGCAGCCATGGAACCGCCCATGGCCAAAGCCGTCAGGAGAAGCACCACAAGCAAATCGCCCCAGCGTCCGAGCATCCTACGCACAATGGCCAGCGCTGCTCGGCCGTAGATGGCCGTGCGGATCATCCATGAAAACGCCCGGGCCTGGCTGCCCTCAAAATGCTTGGCGGCAAAGAGCAACATGGCGCGGTAGAAGACCATCACGTAGTTGAGGCTTCCCTTTTTGGTCGATTCCCCCTTGTAGTGGATGATGCTGGTGCCGGCGAAGTAATGGTTCTCCCAACCACCTTCCACGAGCCGCCAACTCAGATCGATGTCCTCACCGTACATGAAGAATTGCTCGTCGAGCAAGCCCACTTGATCCAAGGCCTCCTTCCGCATCCACATGAACGCCCCAGACAGGATGTCCACGGGGGCCGTTTCTGCCTCCCCGACGTGCCCTGCGTAATACGCGTTGAACGTCTTCGATGTCGGGGCCAAACGGTGCACCCCCGACATGCGGCAAAGCGCCGCCCAAGGCGTGGGAAGTCCGCGCTTGGATTCGGGCAAGAAACGACCCGTCCCATCGTACATCGGAACGCCCATGCCGCCCAGTTTGGGGTGGCTGTCCGCATGCGCGAGGCAGGTTTTGAACGTGTCTTCTCGAACGACAGTGTCGGGATTCAACAGGACCACATGCCGCCCGGCGCAGGCCCGAATGGCCTGGTTGTTGGCCACGGAGAACCCCACGTTGTCTTCGTTGGCCACGAGGTGCACCCAGGGAAACCGGTCCCGAACCATGTCCACAGAACCATCGACGCTGCGGTTGTCCACCACCCACACGTCAACCGACATCCCGTCCATGGCACGCTCGACGGACACCAAGCATTGCTCGAGGAAGGCCCGAACGTTGTAACTGACGATGACGACACTCAGATCGGTCACCCCTTGTACGGCAATCGGTTCAACAAGGAGCTGGACAACGTGGCTTCGTCGGCGTACTGAAGGGCTTCTCCAACCGCGACGCCCCGCGCAAGGGCGGTCAACAAGACCTCGCAATCGGCCAGGCGTTTGGCCATGTAGAACGACGTCGTGTCGCCTTCCATTGAAGCTGGCAAGGCCAAAATCACCTCCTTCACCTCTTCCGTGTTCGCGCGCTTCACCAAGGTGTCCACGTTCAAATCGGCAGGTCCAACGCCGTCCATCGGGCTGATCACCCCGCCCAACACGTGGTACAACCCTCGGTATTCGCCCATGCTTTCCAGCGCGAGCAGGTCCCTCACGTCTTCCACCACGCACACCGTGGCGGCGTCGCGGTGCGGGTTCGCACAGAGGTTGCACACTTCTTCTTCAGTGGGGTTGTGGCACACGGTGCAAGGCTTGACGCCTTCTCGCATCGCGACCATCGCGTCGGCAAAGTCCCGAACCCGCTCTTCGTCACGCGCCAACATGTTCAGCACAAGCCTGAGCGCGGTTCTTCTGCCCACGCCAGGCAAAGTGGCCATTTGGTCCACTGCCGCTTCAATCAATCGGGACGGGAGTTGCACGAGGCGAAGGTACGCCACGCACCCCTCAGACGTCGCCCGCTTGTACATTTGGCGGCATGACACCTACGACCGTCTTGCTCATCGCCTTGGGATACGTTGCCGTGCTGCTGGGCATCGCAGCTTGGTCGTCCTCGGCCTCCCAACACCAAGACTCTGAAACCCGCTTTTTTGTGGCAGGCCAAAAAGCGCCTTGGTACGTGGTGGCGTTTGGCATGATTGGCGCGTCGCTGTCGGGGGTCACGTTCCTCAGCATTCCGGGATGGGTGCGCGACCAAGAATGGAGCTACATGCAAATGGTGGCTGGTTACTGCATTGGATATGTGATTGTTGCGACGGTTCTTCTGCCTCTTTACTACAAGCTCAAGCTCACGAGCATTTACGGGTATCTGGGCGCGCGGTTTGGCGTGGAAGCCCACCGAACCGGCGCAGGGTTTTTCATTTTGAGCCGGGTGATTGGGGCGTCGTTCAGGCTCTTTTTGGTGGCGCTCGTCTTGGACGTGTTGGTGCTTGAACCCCTGTGCGGTGGGGCGACGCCATGGACGTGGTTTGGCCTGACCACCGCCGGCATCTTGTCCATCATTTACATCTACACCCGAACCAGCGGCATGGGCACGGTCATTTGGACGGACACCCTTCAAACGGCGTGCATGCTCCTTGCGGTGGTCCTGACCATTGGCGGCATCCTTTCCGCGGGGGGACACTCATGGATGGACCTGCCGCACGTCGTGTCGTCCACGGGCCTGACCGACGTGTGGGTCACCGAGGACTGGAGGGCCAGCAACCACTGGATCAAGCACATGTTGGCAGGCATGTTTGTCACCATCGCCATGACCGGGCTGGACCAGGACATGATGCAGAAAAACTTGGCGTGCCGAAACCTCCAAGAAGCGCAGTGGAACATGGGCACCTTCACCGTCATTCTCGTCGGGGCCAACCTGCTGTTTTTGACGATGGGGGCCCTGTTGTGGATGCACGCCCAAAACACGGCAATGGCCCTGCCTGAAGCCACCGACCGCCTGTACCCTCTTGTGGCCATGGGCGGCACCTTGGGCCCTGCCTTGGGCGTGGCGTTTGTTGTCGGCCTGTTGGCGTCGGCTTTCAGCTCAGCCGACAGCGCCCTGACTGCCCTGACCACCTCCGTCTGCGTGGATGTCCTCGACACGCCGTCCCTACCTGCCGACCGTGCCAGAGCCATTCGCCAACGGGTGCACCTTGGCATGGCAGTGGTGCTGTGGCTGGTGATCATGGCCTTTCGTGCGGTGAACGACACGTCGGTGGTGGCGGCGCTGTTCACGGTGGCCAATTACACGTATGGCCCGCTGCTTGGTCTTTTTGCCGTGGGCATGTTCACCACGTGGACCCCTTCGGCCAAATCCATCCCATGGGTCTGCCTCTCGGCTCCGTGTTTGGGCTACGGATTGGAGCAAATCTTGATGGGGCTGATGGACTTCAGCTTTGGGTTTGCGCTGCTCCCTGTCAACGGGCTGTTGACCGCCATTGGTTTGGGTGTGATTTCTGCGCGCAAAGGCGAATGATTGTCCGGGAGGCGGTGTAGTTTTGCGGTCCTGAAACCCCGGACCTCTCCATCTCATGGAACAAACCACATCTGCCCTCCTCCAGCGCTTGAGCGAATCGGCCACCATCGCCATGGCTCGCAAGGCGCGCGAACTCAAAGATCAAGGCGTGGACGTCATCTCCCTCTCTCTGGGAGAGCCTGATTTCGACACACCAGACGCCATGAAGCAGGCGGGCATCGACGCCATTGAAGCGAACGAGACGCACTACACCCCTGTCCCCGGGACGGCCCGTGTGCGGAAAGCCATCGTTGAGAAATTCAAGCGCGACAACGGATTGGAGTACACCATGGACCAAGTCGTGGTGAGCACCGGTGCCAAGCAGAGTTTGGCCAATGTGGTGTTGTCTTTGGTGGATCCCGGAGACGAAGTCATCCTTCCCGCGCCCTACTGGGTCAGCTACGAGGAAATTGTCAAGGTGGCGGGTGGCATCCCCGTGGTCCTTCCCACCAGCATCGACAACGACTACAAGATTCAACCCAGCGAGTTGGAAGCGGCCATCACCCCCAAGACGCGTCTTGTGATGTACTCCTCTCCTTGCAACCCCTCTGGCTCTGTGTACACTCAGGAGGAGACGGCGGCGTTGGCAGATGTGCTCCGCCCACACGACCGCATCGTCACCGTCAGTGACGAGATCTACGAGCTCATCAACTTCACCGACAAACACGCCTCCATGGCGGCACAGCCCGGCATGTGGGAGCGCACGGTGACAGTGAATGGCATTTCCAAGGGCTTCGCCATGACGGGATGGCGTTTGGGCTACATCGGCGCTCCTACGTGGATCGCCGCGGCCTGCACCAAAATTCAAGGCCAGTTCACGTCCGCTCCCTCGAGCATCACCCAAGCTGCCGCAGCTGCCGCCTTGGAAGCCGACCCCTCGTTGGTCGGAGACATGGTGGAGGCTTTCCGCCGTCGACGGGCCTTGATGGTGGAGGGATTGAGCCAAGTGCCCGGCTTCAAGGTGAACCAACCCATGGGCGCGTTTTACGTCTTCCCTGACGTGTCTGCGTTGTTTGGGAAGTCCTTCAACGGCAAGGTCCTTGAAAACGCCAACGACGTCGCCTTCTTCTTGCTGGAAGAAGCTCAAGTGGCCTCGGTCAGTGGCGCTGCGTTTGGCACCCCAGAGTGCATCCGTCTGTCCTACGCTGCGGCAGACGACGTGCTCAAGGAGGCTGTCCGACGCATTGACGAAGCCTGCCGGCAGTTGAGCGCGTAAGGGCGAAGTTCCGACCTTTGCTTCATGGGCGCGTCCGCTTCTCACCTCTCTCTTGACTCTTTGCCGTGGTCTGAGCCACGCGTTTGTGTCATTGGAGACGTCATGGTGGACGCCTACATGTGGGGGCACATCCACAGGATCAGTCCAGAGGCACCCGTTCCTGTGGTTGAGGTCACCCGCCGCGAGCAGCGTGTCGGTGGCGCAGGCAACGTGGTCAAAAACCTTGCAGCTTTGGGCGCCCACGTGCACGTCATCAGCGTGGTGGGCGACGACCAGGCAGGACGGGATTTGACAGGCCTGTTGGCCACCATGGGCACGCCGCACCTGACCGTGGACGCTTCTCGCCCCACCACCGTCAAAACCAGGGTCATCAGCAGCGGACACCATGTGGTCCGCGTCGACGAAGAATCCACCGAAGACGTGTCCAACAGCGTGTCCAATCAAGCGCTGTCGGCTCTGCACACCCTTCTCTCTGGTGCCGATTGCCCAGACGTGGTGGTGTTGGAGGACTACGACAAGGGCATGATGACCGCCGCGTTCATCTCCGATGTGCTGGACGCCTGTAGCAAAGCCAGCGTGCCCGTGGCCGTCGACCCCAAGCTGCGACACTTTGACGCCTACAAGAACGTGGCTTTGTTCAAGCCCAACCTGAAAGAATTGAACGAAGGCCTGGGCTTGACCCACCCGGTGGATCCCAACCACAAAGAGGACATGGCACGTGCCGTCGAGGCCCTGATGAAGCGCCTCCAATGTGAACGCGTGTTTGTGACCTTGGGTGAACACGGCGCTTGGATTCACGCGCCGTCAGAAGGCATTTCCCACACCCACCTTCCCGCCTTCCCGCGCGATGTGGTGGACGTCAGCGGGGCCGGTGACACGGTCATCTCCGTGGCGGCGCTGATGCTCGCCTCTGGCGCTCCTGCAAACACCTTGGCCGCACTGGCCAATTTGGCAGGTGGATGGGTCTGTGAGCGTGTTGGGGTGGTTCCCATTTCCAAGGACGACTTGGAATCTGAACTCCAACGCGTCAACCAACTCCACACTTCTCGGCCTTGACCTGGCAATCCTTCAGAGAACGGGCCAACGTTTGGCTTTACGACAGCAAGGACAGGGTGCTGGGCGCTTTTCAGTGGCTGACGCTGCTGGTCAACCTCTCTGCCCTTTCTGTGCTGGCCATTTACTACGGCTACGAGCACGATGCAGCCACCTCCAAGGCGCTCTTCGACGTGGTCAAAATCAGCTTTGGCTTCTACGTTCTTCACTATTTGGTGCGCGTGTTGTACCACTTCCACCCGAGCACCTTCTTTAGGGAGACATGGGCGGAAGGCTTGGTGATGGGACTTCTCCTCATCGAAGGGGTGGGCGACGTGCTGTTTGGCGCTCCGCCTCTGGGTGCCGCGCTGGCCGTCATGATGCCCAGCATCGGGGATGTCAGCGCCTTTTTGGTGCAAGGCTATTTGTTTGTGGCCGTGCTGATGGAATGGCTGCGGCCAGGATCGCGGTTGCCGCGGGTGAAGCTTCACCCGGCCGTCATTTTCATTTTGAGCTTTTTGCTTCTGATTGCGGTGGGCACGTGGCTTTTGAGCATGCCCCAAATGACCACCATCGCCGGCGGCATGCCTTTGGTGGATGCCTTTTTCACGGCCACGAGTGCCACGTGCGTCACCGGACTCATGAGCGTCGACACCATGACCTACTTCACCTCGAAGGGGCATTGGGTGCTGCTCATCTTGATTCAGCTAGGAGGCTTGAATTTCATTGCCTTCGGGAGCTTCTTGGCACTGGCGTCGAAGTTTGGCGTGGCCGTCAAGCAGCACGATGTCATCGAAGATTTCGTGAACAGCGACAACCTGTTGGGCAGCAGCGGAACCCTCGGAAAAGTGGTGGGATGGTGCTTGGGACTGGAAGCCGTTGGGGCGCTCGCCTTGATAGCCTTGTGGTCTCCCGCCGTGGAGTTTCAAGGCTGGGGCGACCGCCTTTTTTCTTCAGTGTTCCACAGCGTCTCCGCCTTCAACAATGCCGGCATCACCCTCTTCACCGACGGACTGGCGCACCCTTGGGTGGCCAACAACTGGCTCGTGCATTGGGTGGTGACCATCCTCGTGTTCCTCGGTGCACTTGGCATGGTGGCCATGTTTGATTTGTTCGACGTGTCCAAGCTCCGTGAGCGCATGTCGCAACCATGGAAAACCATTTCGTTTCCAGCCAAGATCGCCCTGTATTTCTCCCTCGGCCTGGTGGCGTTGGGAACCGCGGCCTTCGCATTGCTCGAATGGAACGGCACCCTGGAAGGCATGTCGTGGTTTGGCAAATTCACCACCTCGGTGTTCCAAAGCGTGACGCGAACGAGCGGCTTCAACACCGTCGACATGGGCTCGGTGGGCATGCCCATGCTGTTCCTGTTGCTTGTGCTGATGTTCATTGGCGCCTCGTCAAGCTCCACCGGGGGCGGCATCAAGACGTCCACCTTGGCCATTGTCTTGGCCGACGTGTGGCGAACCGTCCGAGGCGGCGACCACGTCCAAATCTTCAAGCGCTCCATCAGCGCCGTGTTGCGCTCTCGCGCCTACAGCGTGTTGCTCTTCTTTTTGGTGGGCAACCTCGTCGGGGTGTTTGTGCTGACCGTCACGGAATCCCATTTGCTGACCTCTGGAGCGTCCAGTTTTTTCGATTTGGCCTTTGAACACGTCAGCGCCATGGGTACCGTGGGCTTGAGCACGGGCATCACTCCCCTGCTCAGCGGCTGGGGAAAGGTGGTGCTGTCTCTGGCCATGTTCGTGGGACGGGTAGGAACCCTGACGGTGGCCTTCGCGGTGGGCGGAAGAACCTCTCACTCCCATTTCAAATACCCGGAAGGACATACCATGGTGGGATGAACCCTCCCTATGTGGTCCTGTTTCATTTTTGCACCAAACCTCATTCATGGGAACCCGAATCACCCCGTACGTCTCCCCGGACGAAGAAGCCAAGAAGAACCAAGTGGCGCGCATGTTTGACGGCATCGCCCACCGCTACGACTTCCTGAACCACTTTTTCTCCTTGGGCATCGATGTGCTCTGGAGGAAGGCGTGCATCCGCATGCTGAAGAAAGAACATCCTCAAACCCTGTTGGATGTGGCCACAGGCACCGCCGATTTCGCCATTGAGGCTGTGCGCATGGGGCTCGAAGTGCACGTGTCTGGGGTCGACATCAGCGCAGGCATGCTCGAGGTCGGGCGAGAGAAAGTGGCGGCGCGTGGCTGGAACGACCGCATCGAACTGATTCAAGGCGATTCCGTGGCGCTTCCCTTCGACGACCACACTTTTGACGCATACACGGTGGCGTTTGGCGTCCGCAACTTCGAAGACTTGCAAGGCGGTCTTCGCGACATGCTTCGTGTGCTCAAGCCCGGGGCGATGGGACTCGTGCTGGAGTTCAGCAAGCCCAAGCACTTTCCGATCAAGCAGGTGTTTGGCCTGTATTTCAAGTACATCATGCCCACGGTGGGCAAATGGGTCAGCAAAGACCCCTCAGCGTACACATACCTCCCTGAAAGCGTCCAAGCGTTCCCCGAGGGCGAAGGATTCCTCGAAGAACTTCGTCGGGCTGGGTACGAAGATGTGCAGGCCAAAAGCCTGACAGGAGGCATCGCCACCATTTACACAGGACGAAAGCCTAAGTCATGATCTTGCGCGTTCTTCCGAGCACGCTGACGTCGGACACAGTGTGGGCCCCGCCCAGCAAGAGCGTCATGCAACGGGTGATCGCTTTGGCCACTTTGGCCGACGGTCGCACCATGATTTCACGCCCTTCCGAGTCGGACGACTGCACGCACGCCCTCATGATGGCGGCACAGCTCGGTGCGGACATTGAACTGGGGGAAGACGCCGTGGCCATTCACGGCACCTTTCCATTGAAGCCCAGAGAGACCTCGCTTACACCGGGCGAGTCGGGATTGGGGTTGCGTCTTTTTGGGGTGTTGTCCGCCCTTCACGACGGTCCATTGACCTTGGAGCGCGCAGGGAGTTTGCTTCAGCGCGATGTCAGCGGACTGGCCGAGGCCCTCGACGCCTTCGGTGTCAAAGTCCAACACACCGCCCCTGGCGAACACCCCACCGTCCATGGCCCCATCCGCGGAGCCCACGTCAGCCTCGATGCGGCCGGAAGCAGCCAAGTGCTGACCGGGTTGCTCTGTGCGCTTGCGCATGCCTCAGGCGACTCACTCTTGAACCTGCATGGTGTGGTCAGCCGTCCCTACGTCCAAATGACCCTGGAGGTGCTCGAAGACATGGGCATAGAGGTGGACGTCGTGGAAGAAGATGCCGACGAGCGCCAACTGTTGCTTCGCGTGGCTGGAGGGCAGCGTGCGAAGGCCATGGACGTGGCCATCGATGGAGATTGGTCAGGGGCCGCTTTTTTGATGGCCTTGGGCGTGCTGTGTGCACCCCATCACCTCAACGTCGAAGGCCTTCACAGCACCTACACCCAAGCCGACGAAGCCATCAAAGGCGCGCTGTTGTTTGGAGGGTGTCGCCTCGCAGGCACTGACGAGGGCGTTCAAGTCATGGCCGGAAAACCCAAGTCCTTCCAGGTGGACCTCACCGACAGTCCGGATCTTTTCCCTCCTTTGGCTGCTCTGGCGGCGTTTGCCAAAAAACCGAGCTCCCTGCGCGGCTTGCACAGACTCGGAAACAAAGAGTCCAACCGCGGACGTGTGATTCAATCCGAGTGGGCCAAAGCCGGTATTCGGGTCGACCTCGACGAAACCACCGACACGATGGTGGTGCACCCAGGGCCCGTGCAATCGGCACGTCTGTCCTCCCATGGCGACCACCGCATGGCCATGGCCGCCGCCCTTCTCGGCGCCGCAGGTGCCCCCATCGAAATTGAAGGTGCAGAAGCGGTGGCCAAAAGCTACCCCTCGTTTTTTGACGATCTCGAATCGCTCGGGGTGCAGATTCAGACCGTCGCAGGCTGAGACCCTGACCCCTTCAAGGCCACGCATGCGGCCGTGGTCGCCCCCATCCCTCCCATCAACGGCCCCACCGTCCACGCCAAAACTGGCACGGACATCCAAAGGGCAAAGGGCACACCAACGGAGAGCGCCACGTCTGCGCGCTTGACCGACGCCCACCACCCCGCTCTCGCCCCTTTGCCCTCTCGCTCCCACACGCAATCCATCACTGAAGCACCGTACGCCCACGCGCCCAAAAGCCAAGCCAGAGGCAAGGTCAAAGGGCTCAACACGGGGACCATCAACCCCAACGCCCACAATCCAGCCGCCAGGGTCCATTCAAATGCAGCAAGCAGTGCCGCAGACCGAAGCCCCCGCACAGCATCCTTGATCCACCGCGTCATGGAGAACGGAGTTTCCACCCCAGTCATGTGGGCCTCGGCGGCTTCACTGACGGCCGCAAACAATGGCCCCATCACCACGAGCACCACGTATTTGGTGAGCTTCAACTTGAGGACCAACAGCATCAGCCAAACAAGCCACTCCGTCAACGAATGAAGCCAAGGCGACATGGGGTCGTCTGACACCTGGCTCCCGATGAATTCCGCGGCTTTCTGTGACAGCTGGGCAATGCCCCACCATCCCAAGCCTGCGAGGAACAATGTGACCAGTCCGGCCGGCAAAAACCACCAGGACAAGGGTCCTCGGAGCAACCTCCATGCCTGACGGTGGGCGCCCACGGCCTGCTTCCATGTTCTCATGGTGCGAATGTGAGAAAGTGTTGGCCCTTTCGCCCCCACATGGTTTCAAAAGATGTGAACTTCCCCTCATGCGGATACACCTCATTGCCGTTGGCGGAAGCGCCATGCACAACTTCGCGTTGGCCCTTGCAGATGCGGGGCATCACGTCACAGGCAGCGACGACCAAATCTTCGAGCCCAGCCGCGGACGGTTGGCCGCTGCAGGACTCCTCCCCGACCAAGAAGGCTGGGATGCCCATCGCATCACGCCGGATCTGGATGTCGTCATCCTGGGGATGCACGCCCGCACGGACAATCCCGAATTGCTTCGTGCCCAGGAGCTGGACTTGCGGATTCAGAGCTACCCCGAGTTTCTGAGGTTTGCCACTGAATCCAAACGACGCATGGTCGTGGCTGGCAGCCATGGCAAGACCACAGTGACCTCCATGATTCTGCATGCATGGCACACCTCAGGTCGACACGCCGACTTGATGGTGGGCGCCCAACTCGAGGGATTTGACCGCATGGTGGACCTCCAAGAACACCACGAGTGGGCGGTGATCGAGGGCGACGAATACCTCAGTTCTCCAGTGGACCTGAGGCCCAAGTTTCTGTGGTATGGGCCACATGTGACCCTCGTCACCGGAATTGCCTGGGACCATGTGAATGTCTTCCCCACAGAAGAAGACTACATCCAACAATTCCGCACCTACCTCCAAACGGTTCAGCCCGGAGGCACCGTGGTGCACTGCACGGAAGATGCCCTGCTCGAGGCAGTCATCGACGACGTTCGATCCATTCGGTCGGACATTGATTGGGTCCCCTACTCCACTCCTGACCATGCCCCCACCGAGGGAGGCAGCCAGGTCACCTTTGAAGATGGCGCCACCATGGAGGTGGCGCTGTTGGGCGCGCACAACATGCAAAACCTCGCGGGCGCCCGGGCATGCTGCAGCGCCATGGGCATGGACGTGGCCGAGTTCGATGCCCACATGCTCGATTTCACCGGTGCGGCACGTCGTTTGGAAGTGATGCACGAAGACAAATCACAGCGCTTCGTCGCCTTCCGAGATTTTGCACACGCTCCCTCCAAACTCAAAGCCACCCAAGCGTCGGTGGTGGGGCAATTTCCCCAACGTCAGGTGACCGCGTGTTTCGAATTGCACACCTTCAGCAGTTTGAACAAGGCCTTCATCCCTCAATACGAGGACGCCATGAACGCCGTGGACCACGCCATCGTCTATTTCGATCCTGCTGTCGTGAGCCACAAAAGGCTCCCAGCTCTCGATGCCGAATTCGTCAAAAAGGCGTTTGGACGCGAGTCGCTGGAAGTCATCACCTCCAAAGAGGCATTGGCGGAACGGCTCGACACGGTTCCTTCGTCCGACCACGTCTTGCTGATGATGAGCAGCGGTCGGTTTGGCGGGGTGGAATTCAACCCAACCCCACGTCCAGCGACATCATGACGATGAAGCCTCCGATGAAGCCCAAGGTGGCCACATCGGTGTATTTGTCGCGTTGGGTTTCCGGAATGACCTCTTCCACCACGACGTAAATCATCGCACCGGCGGCAAATGCCAAAGCGTAAGGAAGAATTGGACGCATGGCCATGACGGCCACCGCCCCGATCACACCGGCAATGGGCTCCACCACCGCAGACAATTGTCCGTACCACCAGGCGCGCCCCCTGGACACCCCATCGCGGCGAAGGGGCATGCTGACCGACAGGCCTTCAGGGAAATTTTGGATGCCAATGCCAATGGCCAAGGCCACGGCCCCCGCGGTCGTTGCGCCATCCAAACCGAGCGCGGCACCACCGAAAAGCACGCCCACGGCGAGTCCTTCAGGGATGTTGTGCAGGGTGATGGCCAGCACAAGCAACGTGGTGCGACGCCAATCCGTTTCAGGCCCTTCCGCCTCTTCTTTTTTGAAGTTGATGTGCAGGTGAGGCACGAAGCGGTCGAGCACATAGATGAACAATGCGCCAAGACCAAAGCCGATCGCAGGCGGCCCCACCTTGGCAAATCCCTCTCCGCCTGTCATGTCAATGGCCGGCGCCAGCAGGGACCAAAAGCTCGCAGCCACCATCACACCGCCGGTGAACCCAAGCATGCCGTCGAACAACTTTCGGTTCATCGTGCGGAATGGGAACACCAAAGCCGCACCTGCAGCTGTCATTCCCCAGGTGAACAAGGTCGCCACAAGGGCCGACCACACAGGGCCCAGCCCTTCAAACCATGCGATTACAGTGTCCATGTCATTGATTTCTTCAAGAAGTTTTGACCATCAATTGGGGCAACCATGCTTGCGGCAAAGTCACCAAGTCATTCTTTGTCAGCTTGCTGCCCAAACCGAGACCACGGTCCCGCATGGCAGAAAGGGTTTGGTCGTTCGCTTTCACCCCCATCACGACGGCACACTCGAACTCTCCCAATTCGGACAAGGGCATCACGCCTTCCATGTTGCGAAAGGTTCCGTCGGCTTTGGGAATGGGGTCTCCATGGGGATCGACGTCGGGATGACCCAGGTACTGATCCAGCCGCTCGACCAGCGCCACACTGTCCACGTGTTCCAATTGTTCCGCGATGTCATGCACCTCGTCCCATTCGAATCCAAGACGCTCCACCAAAAACGTCTCCCACAAACGATGCTTGCGCACCAGCGCGAGCGCCAGCTTCTCTCCTGCAGGTGTCAGTCGTGCACCGTGGTACGGGCGATGTTCCGCCCAGCCAAGTTCGGTGAGCACGTGAACCATGGCCGTCACGCTCGGGGGCTTGACGCCCAAATGAGTTGCCATTTGATTGGTGGAGACCCACTCCGACTCACTGTCACCTGAATGGCCCAAAGCGTACAGCGCCTTGAGGTGATCCTCTCGATGGGTCGTCTTCGACATGGTGCAAAACTAGACCAATCGAGGTCAACTTTAGCCAAGACTAAAAAAAAGTTTAGCCAAGCCTAATTCAGGTTGAAAAGTCGACATGCATTCCAACGTGTTTTGGTCGAACTTGTGACCCATGAAGCGCCTCTTCATCGTTCGGCATGGGAAAGCTGTTCACCCTGAAGGTCAGCCCGACTTTGAGCGTGGCCTCACCAACCGTGGCGTGGCCGACGCACAGGCGTTGGGAGAATGGACAATCAAGGTCCGAGAACTGGGCGCTCCCTTGTGGGTCAGTCCAGCGGCACGTACCCAAGCCACGGCCCACCATTTGTGCGCCGCTTGGGACGAACCCGTGGAACACATCCGCACGGAACCCAACGCCTACTTGGCCTCTGACCGCGCTTGGTTGTCTTGGATCAACGGTTGGCCAGACGACCACCAGTCGGGATGGATTGTGGGCCACAATCCCGGGTTGAGCGAGTTGGTCGAACGGTTGACCGACCAACCCACTTGGCTTCCCACTTGCGGGATGGCCGAGGTCGAATTGGACGTGGACGCATGGGCAGAGGTGTTCGCTGGAACGGGTCGCCTTCGCGGATTGTTCACCCCCAAATCGGTGATGAGGCCATGAAGAGGATTCGATGGGAATGGTGGCTGGCCGGTGCGCTTTTGGTGGCATTCGTGTGGCGCTTCAGTGAATTGACCTTGTATTTCCTTGCCGCTGTGGCCCTCAGTTTTGTGGGAAAACCTGTGGTGACGTGGGTCGCCAACCGACGCGTCGCCGGACAACGCAAGCTGGGCTCCAGCGTGGGCGCGGCCTCTGCCCTGTTGTTGATGACCCTGTTGGCCACAGGCACCGTCATGCTGTTTGCCCCTTTGGTTCAAGAACAGCTCGCGGCACTTGGCCGGCTGGACGCCCAACAACTGACCCAACATTGGAACGAGTCCCTCGCACTGGTGGACCAATGGACGTCGGGCATTGACCTCAGCGGAGAAGGCATGCGAAACAGCGCCTACCTCGCACAACAAGCGTCAGAGTTGATTCAATTGAACGACGCAGGCTCTCTGTTTTCAGGACTTCTCGCTTCCATCGGCAACGTGTTTGTGGCGTTGTTTTCTGTGCTCTTCATGGCCTTCTTTTTGATGCGCGAACCCACCCTGTTCAAGCACCTGATGCTGGGATTGACCCCGGAATCCAAGCAGCCTGCCATGACGCGGATTTTGGAGCGGTCCGGCCACTTGTTGACGCGGTACTTTGGTGGACTGGTGATTCAAGTCACAATCATCACCTTGGTGGTTGGCTTGGGACTCACTTTGATTGGCATCCCCCACGGCTGGCTGCTGGGGCTGTTGGCCGGCCTGTTCAACCTGATCCCCTACCTCGGCCCCATGCTTGGAGCTGGGATCGGCGTGCTTGTCATGATTTCAAGCGGGGTGGATTGGGACGCCTTTGCGTGGGCGCTCGGGGTGTATTTGGCCGCCCAAGGTGTGGACAATGTGTTCACCCAACCTGTCATTTTCGCCAAACGCGTGTTTGCCCATCCTCTGGAAATCTTCGTGGTCATTTCCGTTGCAGGAACCCTGGCTGGAGCGGGCGGCATGGTGCTGGCGATCCCCACCTACACGTTGTTCCGCATCGTCGCCCAGGAGTTTTTGCAAGAGTTCCCATGGATTCAAGCCCTGACCAAGAGCATGGACGCACGGGAGCATGCGGATGCGTGAGGCCGTTGTGAACGGGACGTGAACAACTCGAGCACATTTGCCGCACGAAAAAGTGGTGGGTGGGACGTTTGTTTGGTCTACCTTTGAATCCCGTAACTACGGGACATGCCTCTTCCAACCTCTTCCTCTTCCAACGACGCCCTCGCCAGTGGGCGCAACAGCCGCTACATCTTTGTGACTGGAGGGGTCAGCAGCAGTTTGGGGAAAGGAATTGTGAGCGCCTCCTTGGCCAAACTCTTGCAGGCCCGAGGCTACAAAGTCACCATCCAAAAGCTCGATCCCTACATCAATGTGGACCCGGGGACATTGAACCCCTACGAGCATGGCGAATGCTACGTCACTGTGGACGGTGCGGAAACGGATTTGGACCTGGGGCACTACGAGCGTTTTCTCAATGTGCAAACGACACAGGCCAACAACATCACCACGGGCCGCATTTACCAAAGCGTGATCGACAAGGAGCGCCGCGGGGAATACCTCGGGAAAACCGTTCAAATCATTCCGCACATCACGGATGAGATCAAGCGCTGCGTCCAGATTTTGGGATCGAAGCACGACTACGACTTCGTGATCACTGAAATCGGGGGAACTGTGGGAGACATTGAGTCTCTCCCCTACATCGAGGCCGTTCGTCAAATGAAGTGGGAATCGCCAGAAGACACGTTGGTGGTTCACTTGACGTTGGTGCCCTACCTCTCTGCCGCGGGAGAATTGAAGACCAAGCCCACCCAGCACTCCGTGAAGCAGCTGCTGGAGTTTGGCGTGCAACCCGACGTGCTGGTTTGCCGCACGGAACACCCCCTGCCCGCAAATGTGCGCACCAAGCTCGCGCGCTTCTGCAACGTAGCCCCCAACGCCGTCATCGAAAGCATCGACGCCGACACCATTTACGACGTCCCTCTGTTGATGCAGGACGAACGGTTCGACGAAGTCGTTCTCCAAAAGCTTGGCATGGACGGTGGCGACACCGAAGCCAACCTCCACGAATGGAAGGACTTCCTTCGTCGGTACAAAAACCCCAAGCGCCATGTCCGCATTGGCCTGGTGGGCAAGTACGTCGAATTGAAAGACAGCTACAAGAGCATTGCAGAGGCCCTCGACCACGCGGGTGCCTTGCTCGAAACCGAGGTGGACGTCGACTGGATCCACAGCGAACAGGTCAATCCCGACAACGTGGCCTCCCGCATGGAAGGCTTGCACGGCATTCTTGTCGCCCCAGGCTTCGGCTCTCGCGGCATTGATGGCAAGTTGCTTGCCATTCAGCACGCGCGGGAAAACAACGTCCCCTTCTTTGGGATTTGCCTCGGCATGCAGTGCGCGGTCATTGAATTCGCACGCAACGTGCTTCAACTGCCAGAGGCTCACTCCACTGAAATCAAAGAGTACACCCCTGAACCTGTCATTGACCTGATGGGTGAGCAGAAGAGCATCACCAACATGGGAGGCACGATGCGTTTGGGCGAATACCCCTGTTCCTTGAGCGAAGGCTCCAAAGCCGCCGTTGCGTACAAAGGCAAGTCAGAGATTTCGGAGCGCCACCGCCACCGGTACGAATTCAACAACGCCTACCTCGACCGTTTCCAGGACGCGGGGATGAAGGCGACGGGCATCAACCCTGACACGAAGCTGGTGGAAATCGTGGAGATCCCATCGCACCCCTACTTCGTGGCGTCGCAGTTCCATCCAGAATACGCCTCGACTGTGCTGAATCCTCATCCTTTGTTTGTCTCTTTCGTGGAAGCAGCGGTTCAGCACGACGAGGACCATGTGACGACCGAGGCCTCCAGCGAAGAGGTCTCAAGCAACGCCTGACCGCACCATTTGAAGGTGCGGAATGCCGTCTTCGAGGTAAGGCTCTCCCACCGGTTTGAACCCCAACCCCTCGTACCACGCCTCCAGGTAGCACTGTGCGGAAATGCGAATGTCGTGGCCTGGCCACACCTCTTCGCACACCGCGATGCTCTTCTCCATCAGTGCCTTGCCCAACCCTGAGCCGCGACAATCTCGCCGTGTGGCCACCCGTCCGATGCTGGGTTCGGCGTAACTCACGCCTGGGCCCAGGACCCGTGCACACGCCAATGCCGCCGCCCCGCTGGGCTCCTTTTCATCTTCTGCCCATACATGCCAGGCCCGCAAATCTTTGCCGTCCAAATCGCTGTACGGACAATCTTGCTCCACCACAAACACATCGATGCGAAGACGAACCATGGCATGCAGCTCATCGCGCGTCAAGTCGCTCCATTGTTTGGCGTGCCACTTCATTGAAATGTGAAAATAGCGCACAAAAAAAAGGGAGCCGAAGCTCCCTTTTGAATTCGTTTGGTGTGCGCTTAGAAGCGCGCGCCCAAGTTGATGCTCATGGTGACCGCAGGATCATTCAAAAGCGTACCAATGTTCAACTGTGGTGCGATGTACAACACATCCTTGAAGTCGATGTAGCGTCCAGCATTCAAGCCGAGATCGAGGTTGTTGATTGGGTCATCAACATCAAGACCGACGTAGTAGTCGCCCATGAAGTACTGACCTCCGATGCTGAGGTTAAGTGCATCGAACGTACCTCCAAAGTCAGACTTTGCAGTCACAACGATGTCATCGGCCACGGCGTAACCGATCGTAGCGTCAAACCCCACCCCAGTGGAGAAGACATTCAAGAGCGTCGTGGCGTCGCCCGTTCCCAAGTACCATGAGCCTTGAGGCTGGCTGGCGTCTTGAGCGAAAGAGAAGGTCGCAGTCGCAACTGCGAAGAGAGAGAGAACAAACTTTTTCATCTGAAATAGATTTTAGGTTCGGTGCAAACCACGTACACAAATCGTGTCTCCAAAACACCTTTTGGATTCATAAATCCACAATGTTATGTTGATTTCGGCATTTACTTTTTGATTATCAATAATTTACAAACCAATCCCTCAGTGACTTATCATGTGTACATTGAACAATTCGCGCCCAGTTCCGACCCCGATTACCTTTGCACCATGGCAGAGCGGAGGAACATGTTGTCGGTGGAAGGCCTGACCAAAACGTACGGGGAACGCCGCCTGTTCACCGACCTCACCTTCGGCATTCAAGAAGGAGAACGCGTGGCCCTGGTGGCCCGAAACGGATCCGGCAAGTCCACCCTCCTGCGCGCCATCTGTGGCCAAGAACCTGCCGACAGTGGAAGGGTTGTCTTTTCAACGGGGGTACGGCATGGGCATTTGAGGCAAGAATTGGAACTCCAGCCCGAGGCCTCCATCATGGACACCCTGTACATTGGCGACAGTCCAGCGGTGTTGGCGATGCGCGACTACGAGCGCGCCATGGCCGAAGGATGGGAAGGCGACCGACTGCAAAAGGCCTACGACGCGATGGACGCGCACGAAGGCTGGAACTTCGAAGCAAGGGCCCGAGAGATACTTGGCAAACTCAACCTTCACAACTTGGAACGCAAGGTGGCGTTGTTGAGCGGCGGCGAAAAGAGACGTGTCGCGCTCGCACAGGTCTTGCTCGAGGCTCCCGATTTTTTGGTCCTCGACGAGCCGACCAACCACCTCGACTTGGACATGATCGCGTGGTTGGAGCAGCGTTTGGCCTCCATGGGGACCACCCTCTTCATGGTGACGCACGACCGCTATTTCTTGGAAAATGTCTGCGACCGCATTCTGGAACTGGAAGACGAGACCTTGCACAGCTACCATGGCAACTTCAGCTACTTCTTGGAGAAGCGCGCAGAGCGCCGCGCCAATGCCCAAGCCGTTCAGGAGCGTGCACATCGCCACATGAAGCGAGAGCTGGAGTGGGTTCGGGCCACTCCTTCGGCACGAACAACCAAAAGCAAGAGCCGCCTGGATCGGTTCAAGGACATCAAAGCCGAGGCTGCCAAACGTCTTCAAGAAGACCCCCTCCACATCTCCGTCGTCCCTGAGCGGTTGGGAAGCAAAATTGTGGAGTTGCACAAAGTCAAGAAGGGCTACGATGAAAGGGTCCTTTTTGAAGGACTCAACCACCATTTCAAGCGAGGAGAGCGCATTGGTCTGGTCGGCCAAAACGGCACGGGCAAATCTTCCCTCCTTCACCTCATCCTTGGCAACGCCGAACCCGATGCGGGCAAGGTCGTGGTGGGTGAAACGGTGGTGTTTGGCCATTACGCCCAAGAAGGCGGCACCTTCAACGAAGACTGGAAAGTCATTGACGCTGTGCGCGACATCGCCGACTGGATCCCCTTGAAAGGCGGCGCCAAGCTCACAGCTGCACAACTGCTCGAGCGGTTCTTGTTTCCCCACGCCATGCACCATCAGTTCATTCGACTGCTCAGTGGCGGAGAACGAAAGCGGCTGCACCTTCTGCGCATCCTGATGCGCAACCCCAACTTTCTGGTCCTCGACGAACCGACCAACGATTTGGACATCTTCACCCTGTCCGTCCTCGAGGAATTCTTGATGGACTTTTCAGGCTGCTTGGTGGTGGTGTCTCACGACCGCTACTTCATGGACAAATTGGTGGACCATGTGTGGGTCGTGGGCGAAGACGGCAAGACAACGGTTCGAGATTACCCAGGGAACTATTCCCAATACCGCGCCATGCGCTCGACGGAAGCGCAACTTCAGCAAGCCGCTCAGGCAGAAAAGAAGCGTTTGGCCCAAACTTCTCAAGACGTGGAGATCAAAGGAGATTACTCCGAGCGCTTGAGCTACAAGGAGCGGTTGGAATTTGACGCACTGGAGCAACGCATTCCCGAGCTCGAAGCAGAACGGGACAAACTTCAGTCCACCCTTCTCAACGAACAGGACCACCTCCGAATGACCGAATTGGGAGAGCAGCTCGGAAAAGTCACCGCCGACATCGATGCCGCAGAAATGAGATGGCTTGAACTCTCAGAGCGCGCGTGAGTCGCAGTGCAACCTTTTTGCACCCTTCGTGTTCTACCTTCGACACACACAAGCCTGACATTTTATGAGACTTCTTTTTGCATCTCTTCTCGCCGCCTCCGTGCTGGCGAACGTTACACCTGGCCTCGCGCAAGATTGCGCGATCGATGCGGTGGCCACCCTGACAACGGACCTGTGGGCTTCAGAAATCACGTACACCATTTCTGACGACAACGGCTACCTCGTCGACGGCCAAGGCTTCGACGATTACTCCACCTCCACCACGTCGTTCTGCTTGGACAACATCAGCGG
>WTJL01000061.1:20581-23122 GCA_011524845.1 Flavobacteriales bacterium
CCAGTGTGCGCGTACGACTACGTCACCGGAGACTACGTGACCTTCCCCAATGAATGCGAAGCCATGTGTGCAGGTGCGTGGGTGGCCTTCTTTGGAGATTGCTCCAACCTGCCTGTCTACGGTTGCACCGACGAGGAAGCTTTGAACTACAACGCCGACGCCAACACAGACGATGGGTCGTGCCTCTACCCTTGCGAATGTGACGATGTCTACGATCCTGTGTGTGCGTACGACTACCTCACTGGCGAAACGGTCACGTTCAACAATCCCTGCGAGGCAGAATGCGTGAACGCTTGGGTGATTTGGGACGGTGATTGCTCGGAACAACCCATCTACGGCTGCACAGACCCCGAGGCGTTGAACTTCAACCCTGACGCCACAGACGACGACGGCTCCTGCGTGACGATTCCCGTATGTGGGGACGACGAAAGCCCCTTGCTCATCGAAGTCGTTGGAGACGACTCGCTCAATGACATTGGATTGGGCGTGTCGCTTTACTATACGCTCACCACCGACCTCGGGGACTACGTTGACCTCGTGTACGATTACAACGAATTCCAGCAAGCCACAGCGTACGGCTGCATGGCCGCTGGGTGCTACAATTTCTTCGTCCACGACTACGGCTGGGCGCCTGGCTTGGGCAGCGTTCAGGTGACCATCGACGGAGAGATGAGCTCTTACAGCGTTCCCGAAGGACAATTTGAAGCGGCCTTTGCCATTGGGGTGGAGACGGACGGTTGCGAAGTCACCATTCCCGGCTGCACGGATCCAGAAGCGTTGAACTACCACCCCACGGCCACAGTGGATGACGGTTCGTGCCAATATCCATTCGTCTGTGAAGAGGGAACGGCAGGACAACTTTACATCTGCACCTTCTCAGGAGGCCAAAACGTGGGCCTCGACATTACCGCCGACAACGGAGACGTGCTTTTCTCACAGCAGGGCTTTGACGATTTGGCCATCATCTACCTCGATGTGTGCCTCGAAGACAGCACTTGTTACACGGCCACGCTCTCCGACCTCAGCGGCGAAGGCCTCGGCTGGAACGGAGGTTACTTCTGGGTCAGCACCGGGTTTGTCGACCTCATCCATGCAGAACTGCCTGCCGGCACCCCTGAATTGCAATTGGAATTCAGCATCGACGGGACGTGTGGAGAGGTCATCGACAACACCGTGTTGGGTTGCACAGACCCTGCCGCATGGAATTACAACCCATGGGCCACAGAAGACGATGGGTCTTGCTTGTACGACGAAGGGGTGTACGGGTGCACCGATCCTGTCGCCAGCAACTACAACCCGGACGCCACAATCGACGACGGGTCTTGCATCTTCCCCAGCATCTGCGAAGACATGAGCGAGGTGTTGCTCATTCTCGATGGGGGCATGTGGCCAGGAGAAATCCTCTTGACGGTCTCCAATGAAGCGGGAGACGTCGTGATGGAAATTGATGGGTACACCGGCGTCATGCAGGGATGTGTTCCCGCGGGGTGTTACACCGTTGAAATGCACGACAGCTTTGGAGACGGATGGAACGGTGCATGGGCGCAGCTCTTTGTCAACGGGGAGTCCTTGGGCACCATGACATTGGAAGAGGGCGCGTACGACTCCACGACGGTTGGCATCGACGCCGATTGCGGCGACCTCGACAACGATGGCTTCACAGGCGGTTTGCCGGGGGGCTACGATGGTACGATTTGGTTTGAACCCTTCCCCAACCCCGGTGTGGGCGACGTCAATGTCATCTCCGACGATTTCGACATGGACGAGCCCGTGGTGGTCAAAATCTTTGACGTCACCGGAAAAGTGGTCTTGGAGGAGGTCAAAACCCGATCCGAGGACGGTCGCTTCTGGACGTTTGACGCCTCCAACTGGAGCGACGGCATGTACATCATTCGTGGAACTCAGGGAGATCGGATGGCGCAAGGCCGTTGGATGAAGACCCATTGAGTCCTCTAAACGCCGACTCGAAAAAGCCACCCGTGAGGTGGCTTTTTTGTTGCTCGATTGGCCACCGCACAGTGGGTTTTTGGTTTGCGTCCTTTGGAAAGGATTCTTCGTGAACTGCAGAAACCTTTTGCGGAAAAGGCTGTTTTACTTTCGTTCTCCAAAGACCAAAACCAAGCCTGCGACGACCATGATGCGCATTCTTCTCTCCCGCTTGTCCGGGACACTCCTCCTCCTTTCTCTCATCACCTCAGTGACAGCTCAAGACTGTGCCTTAGAGGCCAGCGCTGTTTTGCAAACCGACATCTGGGGCAGCGAAATCAGTTTCACCATCTCGGACGACAACGGGGTGATTGTGGAAGGTCAAGACTTTGTCGACTACACGTTGACAGAGACTGTCTTTTGCCTGGACTCCATTTCTGGATGCCTCGTGCTTGAAATGTTTGACAGCTTTGGGGACGGATGGCATGGGGCGTCGCTCGACATCAGCATTCCCGTGCTGGGCCTCAACCTTGGATCGTTCACCCTTGAAGATGGAGACTATGAAGCCGTGTCGTTTGGCGTCGACTGCGAAACGGCGGTGGTCGAGACCGAAGG
>WTJL01000138.1 GCA_011524845.1 Flavobacteriales bacterium
TTGTTCATGACATTCCTGTGACTTGTTAGGTCTAGGCCCTCTGTTTGGCTTATTTTCGCGCACAAATTGAGAGGGTACTCAATCGACATGCGATACACGAAAACACTGCGTGCAAACCTCCTGAAAGGAGCTGCACGCGTCCTCACTGTCGCCGCTTTCCTTGGAGCGCAGGGTCTTTCTGCGCAATCCATTTGGGAAGGGGGTGATGTCGAGAACGGCCAAGGGCTGTTCAATGCCAACTGCGCTTCATGTCACCTCGTGACGGCCGATGTGCTTGCTGCTCCAGGGCTTGCAGGCATCAAGGATCGTTGGGGGTCAAGCGATGAGCTTTTGGTGCAATGGATCCAAAACCCGCAAGGAGCGGCCGCTACCGGCGACGGCTACATCAAGTCGTTGGTGGATCGCTACGTGGGCACCTACGGTTGGATGAGCGCACAGGCGGTGTCTGCGGACGATGTCCGAGACATCATGGCGTACGTCCAGAACCCACCCGACGTGGCGGTCGACGCGACGGCGGACAACGGATGCATCAACATCGATGAGCTTCCCGTGGAAGAATCCAACGACAGCAGTACCCTGTGGTTCTTGACCCTCTTGGTCATGTTCTTGTTGATTGCCATGAGCGCTTCGGGCGTCAACCGCGCGTTGACGAACACCCTCCGTGAGCGCGATGGCCAAGCTCAACTCGAGGACCTCGGCTACCTCCAACGCCTGCGTGGATGGGCCTGGAACAACCTGGTGTTCGTCTCCATCATTGGGGTTTTTGTTGTGGCGTTTGGCGTGGTCAAGGGCTACCAAGGCCTCATGGGAATTGGGGTGTACGAAGGCTACTTGCCCGAGCAACCGGTGAAGTTCATCCACTCGGTTCACGTCTGCGAGAACGAAGTGGACTGCAAGTACTGTCACCACAGCGCATACGAATCCAAGCACGCAGGCATCCCCAGCACCAACGTGTGCATGAACTGCCACAAGGCGGTCAAGAAGGGCAAGCGTTACGGAGAGGTGGAGATTGCGAAAATCTACGCGGCCATTGGATTTGACCCTGAAACAGGAACCTATGTGGACGGCCAAGGCAACAATGGCTATGCGGCACCGCAAGCGAGTTTTGCAGGAGAGCCCATCAAGTGGAACAAGGTTCACAACCTGCCAGATCACGTGTACTTCAGCCACCAGCAGCACGTGGTGGTCGGAGGTCTCCAGTGCCAGAACTGCCACGGCGACGTGGAAACCTGGAGTGCGGGCCGAATTGCTTCTGTAGACCACATCAACACCTTGGTGGACAAATACCCTGGGTTGATTGAGCTCAGCAAGCCCACCCTCACGATGGGGTGGTGCATTGAGTGCCACAACAAAGCCTCCATCGACCTCGCAAGCAGCGAGTACTACGAGGAAATGCACAACCGCATGAAAGACGATGTGCGCGGCAACGAAGAGCTGCGTCGCATTCTCGAAGACGATAAAATCACGGTCAAGGAACTCGGGGGCTGGGAATGCTCCAAGTGCCACTACTGATCCCCAAGACCTAGAACCCGACTGATTCGAAAGACATGGCGAACACCAAACGCTACTGGACCGGACTCGATGACCTCCACCAAACGGAGGCGTTCCAAACGCTTCAAGGTCAGGAGTTCCCCCAACACGAGGGGGTTGACGAGATGCTCGGCAACGACAACCTCACCTCAGCCACGACGGGACGTCGTGACTTCTTGAAGTTCATGGGCTTTTCGCTCGCTGCTGCCACGTTGGCGGCATGCGAGACGCCTGTGGTCAAGTCGATCCCCTACGTCAACAAGCCTGAAGACTTGACGCCAGGGGTGGCCAACCACTACGCGTCGACCTACTACAACGGTCACGATTACATGAACGTGTTGGTGAAGACCCGTGAGGGTCGCCCCATTTTCATCAAGAGCAACACGGCTACAGGCGTTGGACGCGCCAACGTTCGAGTGAACGCCGCGGTGATGGGCTTGTACGACAGCGCCCGACTTCAGGGACCTCACCTCGGCGGTGCGGGTGCCACCTGGGAAGCCCTTGACGCAGAAGTCGTGAAAGGTTTTGCAGGCGCTGGACGGAAGGTTGTTTTGACCAACACGGTCTTGAGCCCTTCCTTGCAGCGTGCCATTGATGCCTTCTGTGAGGCTCGGGGTGCCGAGCACATTCAGGTGGATGCGGTGAGCCACAGCGCCTTGCGCAACGCGGCCAAGCAGCACACCGGAGTTGACGGCATTCCGGCGTTTGACTTTGCCGCGGCAAAGGCCGTAGTGACTGTCGGTGCGGATTTCCTCGGAACGTGGGGCGACGCGGTGTACTACGCTCCGGAGTGGGCGAAGAGCCGCCGTCCAGAGAATGGTGAAATGTCGAAGCTCCACGCGTTCGAGACGACTATGAGCTTGACCGGTTCCAACGCCGACACGCGCACCATGGTGAAGCCTTCTGAGCAAGGAAAGGTTCTCGCTGCGTTGCACGGGATCATCACGGGCACGGGCAACGCCTCTGGCCTTGGTGAGGGTGTCGCAACTGCAGTCCAAGCAGCGGCGGCCGACTTGAAGAAGGCCGGTTCTGCGGGCTTGGTGGTTGCCGGGTCCAACGACCTCGATGCCCAACTCGTGGCTGCGGCGATCAACACCGCCCTCGGTGCCGATGGCACAACAGTGAAGTACACGGGTGACCGTTTGTTCGCAGGTGACGATGCCGCGTTTGCGCAGCTCTTGATGGACATGAACGCGGGCCGCGTGTCTGCGTTGATCATGCACGGCACCAACCCCGCCTACCACGCTGCGGACAAGGAAGCGTTCCGAGCGGGCCTCGGCAAGGTGAAATTCAGTGTGAGCACGTCTGGTTTGGCCGACGAAAGCGCCTCGCGTTGCACGGCCATGGCCCCCGACCACCACTGGTTGGAGAACTGGATGGACCTCCGCATCGGAGGAACCCGTGTGGACTTGGCTCAACCGACCATTCAGCCGTTGTTCGACACCCGCGCTGCGGGCGAGAGCTTCTTGGCATGGGCGGGACAGCCTGCCGCATGGTACGACGTGGTTCGCACCACGCACAGCGGGGGCTACACGTCCGAGGCCATGTACAACGACGCGTCCTGGAACGGGTCGTTGCACGACGGATTCTACATGACAGGCGAAGCGATGCCTGCATCAGCAGCGGCGGTGGGTCACGACGTGAGCGCTTCTGTCCGCAAATTGTCTGCAGCCACGGGCGGCGCATTTGAATTGGCCTTGTACCAAAAGCAAGCCATCGGGTTCGGCGACCAAGCTGGCAACCCCATGCTTCAGGAAACGCCTGACCCTGTGTCCAAAGTCACTTGGGACAACTACGTGACCATGGCCCGTGTGGACATGGAAGCCATGGGATTGAACACCTACATCGCCCAGCGCGACAAGGCGTCTGTGGTGAAGGTCACGGTGAACGGCCAGTCGGTCGAGCTCCCCGCCTTCATGCAGCCAGGCCAAACCCCAGGCACCCTCGGCATCGCCCTCGGTTACGGCCGTGGAGACGGTGGAGAGAACATTGGCCGTGCGGCGTTTGCCACTGGTGAAAACGGCGAGCACCTGCTCACGGCAGATGGCAAGCCCATGCCGATTGGCGCCAACGTGTTTGGTTTTGCCACGGTCAAGGACGGTGTGCCTCGCTACGACGCCTTTGACGTGACCGTAGAAGCCACCGGTGCGGAATACCCCCTCGCAGCCACCCAAATCCACAACACGGTCATGGACCGCGACAGCGTGGTGAAGGAGACGACGTTTGACAGCTACCTCGCGGAGGCCAGCAAGCCCAAGGGCCAAGCGTCTTGGAACAAGAACCACACCCTCACGGTTCACGAGGACGTGAACGGAGACGGTGTCATTGACGCCAGCGACGGAAAGAAGACGTCGGCGTTTGACCTGTGGAAGAGCCACCCTGTGGAAGGTGTGGGTCACCGCTGGGGCATGACCATCGACCTCACGACCTGCACGGGTTGCAGCGCGTGTGTGACGGCATGCCACATTGAAAACAACGTGCCTGTGGTGGGCAAGGACGAAGTTCGTCGCCACCGCGACATGCACTGGATGCGGATCGACCGCTACTACGCGTCCGACTGGTCGCAAGAGCGCGGCGCGGAAGAAGGCGTGGGTGTGATCGCTTCGTACACGAAGATGGAAGACCCTTCGGCGAACCCTCAGACGGTTCACATGCCGATGATGTGCCAGCACTGCAACCACGCTCCGTGCGAAACGGTGTGTCCGGTGGCCGCCACGACGCACAGCAACGAGGGCCTCAACCAAATGACGTACAACCGTTGCATCGGTACGCGCTACTGTGCGAACAACTGCCCATACAAGGTGCGTCGTTTCAACTGGTTCAACTACCAGGGTTACGCCAAGTTCCAGCACATGAACCCGTCGCAAGACAGCTTGACGCGCCTCGTGTTGAACCCCGACGTTACGGTTCGTGCACGTGGGGTCATCGAGAAGTGCAGCATGTGTGTGCAGCGCATCCAAGACGGCAAGCTCGAAGCCAAGAAGAACGGCGCTCCTGTGGTGGACGGCGCCATCAAGACGGCTTGCGCCGAAGCGTGCCCAACGAACGCCATCACGTTTGGGGACCTCAACGACAGCGCGTCAGAGGTCAAGACCAACTCCAAGAACAACCGTTCCTACCACGCCTTGGAAGAGGTGGGCATCCAGCCCAACATCTTCTACATGACGAAGGTGCGGAACACTGAATCCAACGAAGCCTGATCCCCTCGTCATGCAGAGAGAAGCAGCCATTCGCGAACCCCTGATTCTGGGGCACAAGACCTACAAGGACATCACCGATGACGTTGTGGGACCAATCATGGGTCCAGCCCCCTTGGGATGGAAGATCATGATCACGATTTCGAGCCTCATCGCGCTTTACGGCGTAGGGTGCATCCTGTACCTCTTGGGTACGGGCATTGGAACGTGGGGATTGAACAAGACGGTCGACTGGGCCTGGGACATCACCAACTTCGTTTGGTGGGTCGGGATCGGTCACGCCGGAACGCTGATTTCAGCGGTGCTCTTGCTCTTCCGCCAAAAGTGGCGCATGGCCATCAACCGCTCTGCGGAAGCCATGACCATCTTCGCCGTCATCATGGCCGCGGTCTTCCCCGGCATCCACATGGGACGGATTTGGGTGAGCTACTGGGTGCTGCCCCTGCCGAACCAGTTTGGTTCATTGTGGGTGAACTTCAACAGCCCGCTCTTGTGGGACGTGTTCGCCATCTCGACGTACTTCTCGGTTTCGCTCGTGTTTTGGTACATCGGTTTGATCCCGGATTTCGCGACCATTCGCGACCGCATGACCAAACCCCTCCCCAAGAAGATCTACAGCATCCTCAGCTTTGGTTGGAGCGGTCGTGCCAAAAACTGGACGCGTTTTGAAGAAGTGAGCTTGGTGCTCGCGGGCATCGCAACGCCGCTCGTGTTCTCGGTGCACTCGATCGTCTCGATGGACTTTGCGACGTCGGTGATTCCCGGTTGGCACACCACCATTTTCCCTCCTTACTTCGTGTCAGGGGCCGTCTTCTCCGGATTTGCGATGGTGCAGACCCTCTTGCTCATCATGCGCAAAGGCATGAAGCTGGAGAACTACATCCACGTCAAGCACGTCGAGTACATGAACATCGTCATCATCGTGACGGGTTCCATTGTGGGTGTAGCGTACTTGACCGAGTTGTTCATCTCATGGTACAGCGGTGTGGAGTACGAGAGCTACGCGTTCATCAACCGATTCAGCGGTCCTTACAGCTGGGCCTACTGGATGATGATGACGTGCAACGTGATCAGCCCGCAGCTGTTTTGGTTCAAGAAGATCCGTCGCAGCTTGGTGGCCACGTTCGCTCTTTCCATCGTCGTGAACATCGGCATGTGGTTTGAGCGCTACGTGATCATCGTGACGTCGCTCCACCGCGACTACCTCCCGTCGAGCTGGGGGGAATTCCACGCGACCAACATTGACATCGGCATTTTCATTGGCACCATCGGCATCTTCTTGACGTTGTTCCTCGCGTTTGCACGCTTCTTCCCTGTGCTCGCACTGAACGAACTCAAGACCATTTTGAAGTCGAGCGGTGAGTCTTACAAAAACGAGCA
>WTJL01000049.1:0-2781 GCA_011524845.1 Flavobacteriales bacterium
TCAAGGCGTTGTCGCCTTGCGCAAAGACGTCCTTCGTCACGCGGAAGCTGTGCGAGATGCCTTCGTTCGCGCCGTTCGCCATCAACGTGGGAACCGCCAAATCCATCTCCGTGTCCTGGACGTAGTTCACCACCACGTCGATGTCGTTCGCCACGTCGCACTGGAAGATGAGGCGTGCCAAGTTGATGTCGCCCAAATCTGCCGGACCCACGCTTCCGTTGGCGAGCTGGTAGATTTGGTAGCCTTCAAACGCGTAACTACGCTCCAATTCTGTGAGAGAGGCGCCGTCTGTGGATTCTTTGGGAATGCCTGGATCCACCGCCGTGAAGGTCTCGTTGAAGTTGTTCGACAACGGGTTGTCGTTGGTCAGGTACAAGATGATCTCGTTCTCGAGTTCCTGAACCGCCACATCTGGTGCGTCAGGACCAGACACAATCTCGAAGCAGTTGTCGAACAACGCCTGCGCCTTGTCGTCGGCGATCCGCAGAAGCTTCACACTCTCGAACGGCTCTCCACCCTCTGCCCGGGCGTAGACCATCCCCACGGTGATGTTGTTGTAGTCTCCAGGCTCCAAGGTGAAGGGTCCGGCGCTCTGCAAGAACAAACGGTCCCCCGGAGGATTGCCGGTGCCCACTTCAGACCATGCGTCCACAGGCACGCCTTCCGTGCCCCACTGGTACGGGTCGGTGTCTCCGGGGAACATGTAGTCGGCTGGAATCTCGAGGTCCGCGCCCGTTCCGGCGTTCAAACCGTCGCCACCGTACGCCATGCGTTGGCCGTTTTTCCAGTAGCCGCGCATGTAGTTGTAGAAGTGGCCTGCAGTGGTGGGAAGGGTGTTGGGACCGCTTCCCCAGTTGAAGTAGATGAAGCGACGCATGCCGAAGCGCTCGTTGTCCACCACCCCGTCGCCGTACCCGATGCCGATGCCCTCGTAGGGAATGCCCAAGGAATCCACCGCGTTGGAAAAGTTCGCCGTCAACGGGTTGTCGATGCTGTCCGCGTCTTGGTAGGGCCCCTCAAAGAAGTCCACCCCAAATGCTGGAGGATTCTCCCCGTAGCCTGGCGAGAACGAATCGGATTCGTCGAAGGCGTCCCCATTGTAGGTGTAGCCCAATCCGCGCTGCACGTCGCACCCCACGTAGTCGTCGCTGATGCCCCCGAGGTCACTGTCCACCCACTGACACATGTAGGTGTTGGTGAGCGTTTGGGTGCCTTGGTTGATGAGGACGTAGTTGTTGAAGGTCATGTTGTTGACCTCGTCGTTGGTCGAGAAGGCAAACGCCTGAGCCCGAACCTCCATGCCAATGGGTTCTCCCTGTGACTCCGTGTGGATGTTGCCTTTGTCGTTGAAGATCCAGTAGAAGTTGCGGTCGCCGTAGAGTGGCACGATGTCCTCTCGCTTTCGGTTGGCGCAGTCGATCTCCTGAAGGAAGTCAAACCAAGGGTAATCCCCGTTCTCGGGGATGTAGTTGCCGTCCCCGTCGTAATCCTTAAAAGGCGCGAGGTAGTAGTCCTGATTGGCCGCCGTGTTCCCGTGTGCGGGGTACTCTCGGAAGTATGCAGGCATGGCGTATCCTTCGGGGAAGTCCTCCTCCACGGTGCCCGCGGCGACCGCGTCAAAGTACTGTCGGTGGCGCTGGGCGTCTGCACGGTTCGAAATGTAGAAGCGGTCGTATTGGTCGCACACCGTCACGTCCACCTCTGCCGAACCGTCGTTGGTCAAGGGACCAGGCCAAAAATCGTTCTTGCCGTTCCGACGGTGCATCACAGCCGCCAACTTCAGTTGCTGGTCCGGGCTGATGCCGCCAATCCACAAGGCGCCGGCGAACACCGTCGACACGTTGTCTTCCTTGGGCACGATGTAGGAGCCCCGGAAATTGGCACGCTCGTGCCACAGCGTCCCGCCGTTTTCGATCAGGGCACGCACGTTGTTCCATTCGAGGTCGCGCAGGGCGGAAGCAGGTGCACAAGCACTGGCCCTCAACGACGGCTGGGGAACCATGTCGCCGGCGTCGTCCGGCATCTGCTTGAATCCGGAGCCGCCAGTTTGGGCGGTGGCCAAGGGCATGCTCACACACAAAGCCACCAACATCGTCGCCGTGCCGAGGCCAACCAGTCGCCAAGCCGAGGCAAGGCGCGTCGAAAGGGAGAGACAGTTCGTCATGAATTCAGGTTCTGGGAACGCGCGGGGAGAGGTCCGCTCAGTTCGCTTCGAAGATACGAGGCTGGGCGTTCACGGGGACCTCCACAAGACGCCAGGGGTTCAAGTACAAGATCCAGCCGCGTGGAGCCGTGTTTTCCAAGGCAGCAAGCGCGTCCATGTAGCGCCGCACTTGACTGGCATGCTTCTCCACGTTCTCCGCCCCTGTCTTGAAATCCACGACGTGCCATCCGGTGGTGGTTTGGACCACACGGTCGGGGCGAATGGGGCCGTCGTCGTCCATCCATTCGGGTTCACATTCCACCGTGGCCCCCGTTTCAAAAAACGCCGCAGAGGCGTCGTGGGCAAACACCCGATCGGCCCAAGTCAACACCGTGGCTCGGTCCTCGGCGCTCAGGGTCCATCTCGCTTCGAACCGGGCCCGAATCTGAGGCCAATCGCCGGCGTGACGAACCTGGCTCAGCACATCGTGCACCAACGTGCCCAGCGCCGCTTCGTCCAGGGTGTCGGCATGGACTTGAGACGTGTGGCCTGGCGCCAAGACCACGCGCTGGGCGGCTTGTTCGCCAAGGTGGAGTCGGGTGGTCACCACGTCGACCTCTGAAGCGTTTTCAGTCGAC
>WTJL01000049.1:2881-15104 GCA_011524845.1 Flavobacteriales bacterium
CTCGGCCTCTGCTCGGGCGTCCAACGCGGTGTCCTTCATGTCCGAGACCCGCAACAAGGCCGCGGGCAAATCGGTGCCTGAGGTTCCCTCGAGCACCACAGGGACATGCCCTTTCACTTCGCGGGCCTTGTTGTCGCCCGTCACGACGAGGGTGACTGGAAACGCCAGCCCTTTGGCCTTGTGCACGGTCATGACCTGAACCGCATCCCTTCCGCCACTCGCCACAATGGAGCGGGCGTGGCCCACTCGGTCCCAACTGCGCAAGAACCCGCGCAAGCCTCCCTCCTCTGTGCCAGTGACGTCCCTCGCCAGTTCCATCAAGGCCTCGGCGTAAGCGTCAAACCTGCCGGTGACGCCCAGCACGTCGCACACGTGTCCAATCCACGACACGAGCGGGCCGTGGGCGCGTTCAAAGGGACGCAGGTCGGGATACAAGGCGTCCACCATGTCTTCCGCCTTGAAGGTTCTGAATCGACGGCGCTCCCCGTCGACCTCTGCTTCTTCCCACTGGACAAACGTGTCCAACACCGACGCCTCATGAATGCGGTCAGGCTCCAAGGCCGAGACGCATTGCAACCATGCGGTGGCGTGCCGTTCCTCATTGGGGTCCACCACCCATCGCGTCAGCGCGACAACCGCAAGAGCCGCTGGATGACGCCCCACATGGAGGCTGTCTTCCGTTTGGGGTGTGATGCCTTCGTCGAGCATGTGCTGGGCAATGCGGGCGCCTTGCTTGTTGGTCCGCACCAGCACCGCCATGTCCGACCACGCAAAGCCGCCTCCGGCCGGCGATCGGTGGTGACGCAAACGACGGATGACCGCCTCATGGAGCCGCTCCTCGCGCACCTCTTTGTCCTTGTCGCACACCGCTTCCACCCTGACTTCGCCTTCGAAATCGCGTTCGGCGTCTTGCGCCTGCTCGTCGTAAACGGCTTTCAAGCCCGCCGGCAAGCGATGTTGCAAGGCCTCAAAAAACCGGTTGTTCCAATCCACAATGGACCGGCCACTTCGCCAATTGGACCCCAACACCTGATCGTCCAAGGCCTCGTGAAAGGTGCGCTGGGCGTCTGCAAAAGCCCCCTCCTCGTCGTCCACGATGTCCGGCAAATGCAGCAGCTGTCGGTAGTCGCCGTTTCGCCAGCGGTAAATCGCTTGTTTTCCATCGCCGACCACCAAGGTGCGGTTGCGTTCGGCGAGGACGTGATCGACCAGGGGAATGAGGTTTTGCCATTGGGTGACCGACGTGTCTTGGAATTCATCCACAAACACATGCCTGTAGCGGCTTCCCAACCGCTCAAACAAAAACGGTACTGGGTTGTGGCGCACCACCCGGGCGACCCTGTCGTGCAGGGCATGAAACGTTCGGACGTTTCTGGCTTCCTGAACCCCTTCCATCTCCTCGGAGATGAGGGCCAGCGTGCCCACCAAATCCACCTTGTGCAAAAGCCTCTTCCTTAGAATGTGGGCTTCTCCTCTCGGGGTTCCCGGCACCATGTGCTTGACTTGCTCCAAAACGTGTTCCGCATCCGGCGTGATGCGCGCGACGGCCGCGACCGTTGTGGCGGGGGCCGTTTGGGTCGTGAAGACCCCCTCGTTGAACATGCCTTCCAAGGTGGGCGTAGGTGCCACAGCATCTCCACGTCGGTTCTTTTCCAGCCACGAAATCAACGAACCACGGGACACGTCTTTTTTGGTTAACCCCTCGCGCCGCACCGCCTCCAAGGCCGCTTCGGCCCTTGTCGCCAATTCTCGCTCTTCCCGCTTCACATCTTTCCGGATGTCGCGCGACAAGGCACTGAAATCCTCGGGTTTGAGCTCGTCCAACGCCTGAAGGGCCTCGCGCATGCCTTCTTTGAGCACCTCCTTGCCGTAGGACGTGAGGGGGTGCCGAATGCGGCTGTCCTTTTCTTCTTCGACTTGGAGCCGGGCAAAGCCCTTGAGCAATTCCGTGAGCTTTTCCTCCCCCGGCGCGCCGATGCGGTCCAAGAGGTTTCCGACCGCTTCGTCCACGATGCGGTCTTGGTCGAGTTCGATGCGGTAATCTTGATCCAGGGCCAAGTCGCGGGCGAAACTCTTGACGAGCCGGTTGGTGAAACTGTCCAAGGTCATCACCGCCATCTCTCCGTAGCGATGGAGCATGGTCGCCCGGAGGGCACGTGCACGCGAGGCGAGAACCTCGGGGGTCAATGAGGTTTGGTCTGAGAGTTCTTTGACGAAGCCGTCCGACGCCTTGCCGCTGCCCACTTTGGCCAAATCCGACAAAATGCGCTCCTTCATCTCCCATGCCGCCTTGTTGGTGAAGGTCAAGGCCAAAATGTGACGAAACGACCGCGGGTCATCATGCGCCAAACAACACGCCAAATACCGGCTCACGAGCCGGTATGTCTTGCCGCTTCCCGCCGAGGCGCGGACGACTTCAAAGGACTGTTGTGATTTCATGGGGGCGTGGTTGCACAGAACGCGCAACTTTTGACGCAAATTAGGGGTTCTAAGGTCGACTCATGGGCAATCTCTTTACACACTTTTCCGCAGGCGCCATGGCCCTGGGAATTCTGACGTTGACCGGCACGGGATGCCAGCGCAACGCCGACACTTTGGTGCACCTCAACTTCGACGTGGTGTGGGATGGCGACCCCTACACAGTGGGCGAGTCGCGGCCCGACATCCAAGGTCGACCTGCCCAGTTGGAGCGCCTTGAATGCTACGTGAGCGACTTCTTCTTGCACGACGTGGAAGAGGGGTGGATCGCCATCGACACCGTGGCCCGAATCGACTTCAGCCAGGACGGAGCGCACGCCCTGCTCACTGTGCCAGGAGATGGCGATCGAACCATCGACGGCCTGCGCATGGGGCTGGGGGTGCCGGAGGACCGAAACGTGGATGTGGATCCGGCGTCGTATCCCGACCCCGATCATCCACTCGGCTACACAGGGTCTGCAGGCCTTCACTGGGGCTGGGCGGCAGGGTACATCTTCAGCGTGTACGAGGGCCGTTTGCTGACCGAACCCAACATCCCCTTCACCTACCATGCAGGCGACGACCGCACCTTCCGGACGACAGAATTGACATGGGACGCACCCTGGGTGCTGGAATGCGGTTCCGTCGACACGGAGTTCACCCTCGTCTTGGACGCGTACAAGTGCTTGCATGGCGAGGAAGACACCATCGATCCCGAGATCGATCCTGAAACGCACACGGGCAACAACCTGCCCCTCGCCGTGCGCTGGGTGGACCTGTACATGGACGCCTGGTCTCTGGCGCCGTAACTTCCATCCATGGTGCGTCGCACAACATCTTCATGGCTCACGGTCACGCTTCTCAGCGTCATGACCTTGGCGGGCTGCGATTGCGGCAAGCCACCCCAAGTGTGGGAGCCCACCCCCTACGCGTTGGAGATTCCTCCCTTCTTTCCGCCCATGGACATTCCGGCGGACAATCCGTTGACCGAGGAAGGGGTGCATTTGGGAAGGCTGTTGTTTTGGGAAACACGGTTGAGCCAGGACAACTCCATGTCCTGCGGCACCTGCCACCTCCCCGAGGTCAGCTTTGCCGACCCTGAGCCCTACAGCACGGGCGTCACAGGGGCAGTGGGCACGCGAAACGCCATGGCCTTGATCAACATGGGCTGGGCGTCGTCGTTCTTTTGGGACGGGCGGGCGTTGACGCTGGAAGAACAAATCTTCGATCCGATTCCGCACCCCGCGGAGATGAACCAGCCGTGGTCCGAAGCGGTGGCCAAACTTCAGGCCGACGACACCTCCATCAACTACCCCCAGCGATTCTTCGACGCCTTCGGAACGTCTGACATCACCGCCGACCTCGTCACAAAAGCCATTGCCCAGTTTGTTCGGACCATGATCAGTGCAGACAGCAAATTCGACCAGTGGCGCCGGGGCGAAGTGGAATTGACCGACAGCGAATACAACGGGTACCAAATGTTTCTTCGCGAAGGTGGAGACCCCGAGGTGGTGCCTGGAGGCCAGTTTGGCGCCGACTGTTTTCACTGCCACGGAGAGGCGGGGTTGCAATTCACCGACCACCTGTTCCACAACAACGGACTCGACCCCTCGTTCGAGGCCGATCCTGGGCGGGTGTTGGTGACCGGAAACCCCTTGGATTCGGGACTGTTCAGAACCCCTACCCTCCGCAACGTGGCCCTTTCTGCGCCCTACATGCACGACGGCAGATTTTCCACGCTCGAAGACGTGGTGGAGCATTACAACACCGGCGGTGTGGCATCCTCGACCATCGATCCGTTCATGAAGTACTCGGCCGGTGGACTGTCCTTGGCGCCCTCCCAAAAGGAGGACCTCATCGCCTTCCTTCACACCCTCACAGACACCGTATTCATTGCGAATCCGGCGTTTCAGGATCCCCACTGATGTAACCTTTGACTGCCCTCGCCCGTACGCGAGAGCATGTTGACAACAAAACTGGTTTCGAAGACATGGACCTTGGCCTTGGCCGGGGTTTTTGCGTTGGCGATGGGGGCCACCCAAGCCTCAGCTCAGTGCGGCACGTTGCTGGACGGAGACGGCGTGGCTTCTCCCGATCCGGTGTACTTCGAGTGCAACGACGGCAGCGGCTCTTTCCAATTTTTCCCCTTGACCCAAGGAACGTGGACCAACGTCACCGTGAACTGGGGGGACGGTTCTGCCCCAGAATTTTTTGCGGAGTGGAGCGCTTTGTCTGCCATCAGCCACACCTACAGCTACGAGGAATTTGCCACCTACAACTTGACGTTCAGCACCGCATCCTGCTCGGCGACGGCCACCCTGGAGAAAAGCGTGTTGGTCAACCCGGCGATTGTGGTTCCCGAGGGCTGGCCCACAGGCGATTGTGCTCCTGCGACGTTGAGCTTTGTCAACGGCTCGACCAACGTCACACCTGACACCGAGTTCACCTGGACCTTCGACGACGGCACCACCATGACGGCGGGTCCCGAGGACGAAGGAGCCACGGTCAGCCACTTGTACGATGCCTTCACCACAGGATGCCAGCGCGAAGTCACCTTGACCGCCACCAACGCATGCCGGACTTCCGAGTTTGGGGTGCCTGCTGCAGTGACCATCGACTACATCAACATTTGGGACAAGGACAACCCCTTGATCGACGCGTCGTCCACCGTGCTGTGCTGGCCCGACAACACCGTCGATTTGTGGAACGTGTCTGAGCGCGTGTGCTTCGCCAACGGAAACACGCAACAACGCCAAGAGCGCTGGGAGTTGGGCGGCCCCTACGGCCCCGGCGGAATCAGCGAAATCGACTGGAGGCCTTGGGTCAATTCCGACCCTGTGACCCTCACCTTCCCCGAGGTGGGCGAGTACACCATCACGTTGGCCATCGAGAACTACTGTGGTGTGGACGAACAGTCCATCACCATTGTCGTGCGTGAGCCCTTGGCCGCCGACGTGAGCGGTCCTGTGGAGGCGTGCGAAGGCGAACGCTTGGAATTCACGGCCACCGCCGCGGACGCCGACTTCTTTGAGTGGGACTTCTACGGCACCGATGAGTACTGGTACCCGTCTCAAACGGGCGACATGATTTGGACCTACAACACCCCAGGGGAATACGACCTGACGGTGGCTGTGGGCTTGGACAACCAGTCGGAGTCCTGCGCGGCGGAAGTCGTTCACCACCTCGTGGTGAAGCCCAAACCACGCGCCAACATCGCCCTGTCCGACACGGAGGGATGCGATGCCTTGACCGTGGACGCTGAAGAGACCTACCTCGAAGGTCAATCCTACGAGTGGACGTTGCCAGACGGTTCCACCAGCATGGGTCCTTCTGTCACGGGCATTGAATTGACCGAGCTCGGAAGCCATCCCTTCGCCTTGACGGTGGCGGGGGTGAACGGTTGCACGCGCACAGTGAACGACGTCGTGGACGTGTTTCCCTCGCCTCAACCTGCCTTCACAGCGGGTGCGGTGTGCGAAGGCAACCCCACGTCGTTCACCGATCTGAGCTTGCCCCAAGGTGCCGACACCTTGGACACGTGGGCGTGGACGTTTGGAGACGCTGGGGTCTCGAACGACCGCCACCCTGAGCACGTCTACAACATGGCGGGAACGTACATGGTGACCTTGAACGTCAGCGACCCGCACTGCAGCGCTGCCGTCAGTGAAGAAGTTGTCGTGCAATCCGCGCCTGACCTCGCCGTGACCAGCAACGTGGTGGAGGGCTGTTCTCCTTTGTTTGTGGACTTTGAGGCCACCAGCACAGGCGATGTGGTGTGGGCCTTTGGCGACGACAACGGAGGCGACGGCTCCTCAGTGTCGCACGTGTACCTCGGCGACCCCACCGTGGAATGGACCTACACCGTGACGGCCCAAGCCGTCAACGAATTTGCGTGCGTCACGGAAGCCGTGATGGAAGTGCGGACGTTGCCCAGCGCGGACGCGTCGTTTTCTGTTTCTGAGGCTGGGTGCTCCCCCTTCACCCCCGTGTTCACCAACGAAAGCGTGCGTGCGACATCGTACACCTGGGTGTTTGACGACAACACGACCTCCAACGACGTGGAACCGACCCACGTGTTCACCAACACGACCGGTTTCTTGGATGCCCAACCCGTTCAACTCATCGCCCACGCCGCCAACGGATGTCACGACACCACCTTGGCTGCAGTGAGCATCAAGCCTGAAGCCTTCTTCACCATGACCCTGGAGGAGGACGAGGCATGTTCGCCGTTTTCCTTGATGGCGCCTTCGGTGGACGGTGCGGAAAACCACGTGTGGACGTTTGGCGACGGCACGGGATCGTCCTCCGTCCCCAACCCCGTCCACGTCTACGAGAACAGCACGGAAGATCCTGCCACCTACACCTTGACGTTGGACGCGACCAACAGCTTTGGCTGTCCCGGTTCTGTCTCCCGAGACGTCACGGTCAACCCGAGCCCTGTGGCCGAATTCACCGCGGACATTCAAAGCGGATGTGCTCCTTTGACGGTGACGTTTGAAGAGCTGAGCCAGCGCGCGACGTCTTTTGCCTGGAACTACGGCGACGCCACGACTGCGGATGGACACAACGCCACCACCCACGCACACACCTTCGATTTGGAAGGCTTCGAGCCCGTGGCCCGGGCGGTGACGCTCACCGTGGAAGCGGAAGGCGGATGCACCGACTCTCACACGGTGGCCGTGGAAGTGTATCCTGAAGTGGTCGCAGAGCCCATGGGGGCCCTCGAAGGATGCGCCCCTTGGCAAGCCCACCTCGTGGCGAACGGCTATGAAACGGCGTCCAACCACGACATCACTTGGACGTTGGCCGACGGCGAAACGTTCGAAGGCGCTGCCCTGCAGCGGACGTTTGTGGGCGTGGAAGGCGAAGACCAAACCTTCACCCTCGGTTTGAACATCACGTCCCCCTATGGATGCACGGCCGATGCCGCTGTGGAAGCCACGGTGCACCGCGCCCCGGTGGCCGATTTCGACTTGTCCGACATGGCCGCATGCGCAGGCACCGAGATCGCCTTGGACGACCGCAGCATGTTTGCCGACGTGGTGACCTTGGACTGGGGCGAGGGCAACGGTCCTGAGGAAAATGCCGCAGACACCCACGTCTTCAGCAACCTCAACTATGAACCCACGGTGGTCGAGGTCGTCCAAACCGCCACCACGGCGTTTGGATGCACCGCTCAGGCCATGGTGAACCACACCATCTACCCCAAAGTCACCGCAGATTTCTTGCCGCCAGTGGCCGCTTGCGCACCTTTCACGTTGACGCTCGTCAACCAGAGCGCCAACGCCAACGGCACCTTCACGTGGGACTTTGGCGACGGAAGCCCTGTGTCCCAAAGTGCACAGCCCAGCCACCTCTACGAAACGCCCGCCGATGCGAGCAGCGTGTACACAGTGTCCCTGCACGCCACCAGCACGTACGGCTGTGCCGACAGCACCAGCCACGACGTGGAAGTGCACGCCACACCCATCGCGGACATGGAGGTGCTCAGCCAAGAAGGTTGCTACCCACTGGAAGTGACGTTTGGCAACCAAAGCGTGGGTGGAGACACCTACACCTGGACTTACGGCACCGGACTGAACAGCCAAGAGACTGCGGAAGAACACACCGTGGCGTACTTCAACCCCACCTCCAACGTGGTGACGTACACCGCCGTGTTGACGGTCAGCACCGACGCTGGCTGCAGCAGCCAAGACGTGACCTACATCGAAGTGCTTCCTGAAGTGGAAGCCCACATCGAGGGTGGACTGAGTGGGTGTGCGCCCTTGGAGGTGGACTTCTTGAACCTCAGCGATGGCGCAGCGAGCTACACGTGGGACTTTGGGGATGGAGGCCAAAGCGCCACCACCCACGCCAACCACATCTTCACCACCGATCCAGGAGAAGACGCCACGTACACGGTGTCCCTCGTGGCGGAATCGGTCTACGGATGCACCGACACCGCGCAAGTGTCTGTGCAGGTCTTTGCAGCCCCCACCGCTGACTTTGTGACGAGCTCCACGCAATTGACCTTCCCCGCCACGACGGTGACGTTGTCCAACACCTCGACGGCCGGTGAAAGCGCAGACTTCTACTGGACGTTTGGAGACGGCCAAGTGAGTTACGACGCCCAACCCGAGCCGCACGAATACGGCACGTGGGGCACGTTCGACATCACGTTGGAAGTGGACAACGGCTACTGCTCGTCGGTCGCGAGCACCGCGGTTCAAGTGTTGGCCCCCACCCCCACCATTGGGTTCACGGGAGAAGGGGCAGGATGTGCTCCCTTGACGGTGCAGTTCAACAACCTGAGCACCTTTGCCAGCAGCTACCGTTGGGAATTTTCAGACGGATCGGTGCGCAGCGACGACAGCCCCGTCCACGTGTTCAACGAACCCGGGGTGTACGACGTGACCTTGTTTGTGGAGGGATTCGACGGCTCAGAATTGGTGGAATCTCACACCGCAGTGGTGGAGGTGTTCCCCACCGCCCAAGCTGCCTTCTCTCTGAACCCCAACCACGTGATGGTGCCTGGCCAGCCGGTGTACTTCCTCAACCTGTCAGAGGATGCCACGGACTTTGCATGGGACTTTGGCGACGGCGCCACGAGCATCTCAGAATCGCCCACCCACGAGTACACCACAGCCGGGGTTTACGACGTGACGTTGACGGCCAGCAACGTGTGGGGATGTGCCACCACCTACTCCCTGCCTGAGGCCGTGCTGGCGGAAGAGGGAGGCATGATGGTCTTCCCCAACGCGTTCACGCCCAGTTCCACCGGGTCGACGGGCGGATACTACGACGCCTACAGCTACGACAACGACGTGTTCCGTCCATTGCACGCCGGTGTGGAGACCTTCGAATTGATGGTGTTCACTAAGTGGGGTGAAATGATCTTCTACAGCAACGACGTCAGCATCGGTTGGGACGGGTACGTCCAAGGCAAACTGGCCGCCACCGACGTTTACGCATGGAAGGCCACGGCCACATTGAGCAACGGCGAGCGTCTGCAACAGCTGGGCAACGTCACTTTGTTGGCGCGCTGATGTAACTCCCTCCCCCCAAACCTCGTACATCCCCTTATGCAACTGTTCTCCCGGTCCTTTTGGAAGCCTGCCGCCACCGCGGCCTGGCTCGCGTGCGCAAGCCTCGCGGGAGTGACGGTGCATGCCCAAGACCAGCAGTTCACGCAATTCAACGCGGCGCCTACGTCGTTCAACCCTGCCTACGCGGGGGTGTCGGGCAAGGCGAGGTTGGCCTCCTTGTACCGTTCCCAATGGACGGCAATGCCCCAAGCTTTCACGGGATTTCATTTGGCCTACGACCGCCCCACCCTCGACAAGCGGATGGGGTTTGGGTTTTTGCTGAGCAACGAACAAGCTGGGGCTGGTTCTTTGAACCGCATTCAATTCATGGGACAGGCCGCGCACAACCTGCGCTTGGGCCGTCGCCTGAACCTGCGGACAGGCATGCAACTCGGCTTTGGGGCCCGCAGCATCGACGTCACCAACCTCGTCTTCACCGATCAGCTTCTGCGCGACAACGCCACCGTCTCGGTGGAGCAAGGGCTGGGAGCGGGAACGCAGTACATGGACATGGGAGCTGGATTCATGCTCTTGTCGCGGCGCGTCTGGTTGGGCGCTTCCGCCAACCATTTGACCACGCCCAACGTCAGCTTGAATCCCGCCTTGCCAGAGCGCTTGGCCGTGTTGTACACGGGGCACGGCGGTGCGCGCATCCAGCTCGCCCGCGGACCTCGCGGACGGTTCCGTCGCGACGTGGTGGTGTCTTGGAAGTACATGCAGCAAGGAGACCGCAACCAGTTGGACGTGGGCGCGTACTACGATTTGAGCCTGTTCACCCTGGGCGTATGGTACCGGGGACTTCCCGTTCAGCAATCCGCGGATGGGTCGTTGGATGTGGACGCCTTGAGCTTTGTGTTTGGGTTTGGCAACCGCGACTTCAAAATGGGCTACAGCTACGACATCACCTTGAACCGACTCGGCGTCCTCGGAACGGCTGGCTCACATGAATTCAGCGTGAAATACTTCTGGGACGTGGCACGCCGCCGCGATCCCCGACCGCCTTACCACCCCTGCGTCGAGTACTGATCGTCAGGGCGCCTTGGCCCCGATTTGATTGACCTCAGGCTCGAGGGCCACCCCAAACTTGTCTTCCACGGACGCCATGATGTCTTGGGCCAACGCCCACACTTCTTGGCCTGTGGCGCCCCCAAAATGCACCAGCACCAGCGCCTGCCGGTCGTGAACGCCGTGGGTTTCTCGACGGTGACCTTTCCAACCGGCTTGCTCAATGAGCCACCCGGCGGCGAGCTTCACCTCTCCTGAGGGTTGCGGATAGTTGGGCATGTGGGGGTGAGCGGCAAGCAACGTGTTGGCGACCGAAGCAGGCACCGTGGGGTTCTTGAAGAAAGACCCTGCATTTCCAATCTCTGCGGGATCAGGGAGCTTCGACCGTCGGATGCGGATGACCGCGTCGCTCACGTCGCGGTGCGTTCGGTCTTCTGGAGCGAGGTGCTTGAGTTCCTCTTCGATGGCCCCGTAGCCCATGCGCAAGGGGCTCTCACGGTCGAGGTCAAAGGCCACCTGCACCAAAATCCACTTGCCGCGCTCTTCCCGTTTGAACACGCTCTCGCGGTACCCAAACGCGCACTCTTGCGCATTGAACCGTTGCAACGCTCCGTCCGACACGCGGACCGCATCCAACCACGCGAAGTGGTCCTTGATCTCCACGCCGTACGCCCCAATGTTTTGCATGGGGCTGGCCCCCACACTTCCGGGAATGAGCGACAGGTTTTCCAACCCGCCCCATCCGCGGTCCAAAGTGTCCATGACAAAGTCGTGCCACACCTCGCCCGCACCCACCGCCACTTGAACGCGTTGACCGTCGTCGGACAACACCGTTGTGCCGTGCAATTGAATCCTCAGGACCAATGCATCGACGTCCCCGTGCAAGAGCATGTTGCTTCCGCCACCCAGCACGAGCAATTCGCGGTTGTGGGACCGCGCCCAGTCCAGGGCCGCCCGCAGCGCCTCCAACGAGGTGATGTCGGCAAACCATCGCGCCTTTGCGTGGATGCCAAACGTGGTGTACGCCGCCAAATCCACGTGCTCTTGCAAGTGAAAGGCCTCATGGTCGACGGAAGGTTGTCCACCCCCAGCCTTCCAAGCGGCCTCGAAATCCTCCCGTGCCACCGCGGACCATGGTCCGTCGTCGGACAACATGTCGAGGATGCGTTGACGTTCAGGCCACGTGGTGGCGATCACGTCGTGGCACATGGTTTGGCCTCCCATCCGGGTGCACTCCCAAAAACGACTCGGCCCTTGAATGGCGTACACATTCTCGGTTCCGGTCAATTGGAGGTACACAGGGTACTGCATGTGACGAAGTTGCCCCAATTTCGCGTTCTGATTTCGTGCGCGATGAAAGCTTCTCACAACCCCAACGCTGACAACTCCCCGTCCAAGGCCCCTGCCGAGCAGGCGATGGAGCGCGGAGATTGGGCGAACGCCTTGGCCGAATGGAAGTCGTGGTGGGCCGCCGCCGGGGAACACGCCAACCTCGACCCTGACGCCATGCACGACAGGGCCATCTGTCATTTCCATTGCGGCGACAAAGGGGTGGCGCTCGATTGGCTGAACCGAGCCGCCGACGTTCAGCCCGAATACAGCTACCGGTACAGTTCTCGTGGGTGGATGAAGCAGGCATCTGGTGACACCCATGGCGCCATTGCCGACTACAAGAAAGCGCTGGAATTGGACCCCGA
>WTJL01000049.1:15204-22962 GCA_011524845.1 Flavobacteriales bacterium
CGCGAGCTCTGGACATTCGTGACGAATGGCTTTACCTTGAGGGGCTGATGCGCCGCCCTTCCCGTCTCGACTCTCCCACACTGACCGGCCCCTCCTTCCTCGACGAAGTCTTGGAGGCCATCCTGGCCCATCCCTGCTGCGAAGCGCAACAGCTCCACCGCCTGGCAGTCGTGTTGCCCAGCCACCGCGCCATGGGCCGCATTCGACGGGCGCTTCAAGCCAAGTTGACCCCTCCAGCACGACTCCCTCGCTTCTATGCGTTGTCGGGATTTGTGGAGGATTCCTCGCCTTGGGCTGCGGCGGACCCCCTCGAAGTCTTGGCGCGTTTTTACCACCTTGTCCACGACGCTCAGCCCGAGCTGACGTTTGATCGGTTTGTGCCTTGGGCGACCGTGGTGCTTGGCGATTTTGCAGCCGTCGACCACGAATTGGCCGATGTGCATGCGGTGTTCCAAAATTTGGCCGACATCCAAGGGATTGAAGATTGGAGCTTTGGAGAGGCGACGTGGTCCGAAGACCAAAAAGCGTTTGAACGTCAATGGCGTCGGCTTCCCGCCATGTACGAGCAACTGAACGACGCATTGCGTGAGGACGGCATGGCCACCCGGGCCCACTTGACGCGACGCGTGGCCGAAGGCGAAGGCCGACTGGACGTGGACCACGTGTTGGCCGCAGGCTTGGCGACCATGAGCCGGGCCGAATGGATGTGCCTCCAGCAATGGGACAAAGTCGGGGCGCTGAAGGTCCTTTGGGACGCCGATGCAGCCTACGTCGACGACGTGCACAACGAAGCGGGGCTGTTTGTGCGCAAGCACCGAGGCATGGCCTCCGCTTTCCCTCGGGTGCATCTGGCCACGCATCCCCCTCAGGTTCATTCGGTGGCCTGCAGCTCCACCGTCAGCCAAACCCAATACGTCCGGGACATCTTGAACGACCTGACCCCCGAAGAGCTCGACCGCACGTTGGTGGTTCTCCCTGACGGAAGCAGCCTGGGCACGTTGTTGCAAGCGCTTCCTCGGCAACCTCGAGGCATCAACGTGACCATGGGGGTCGCCCTCCATGAAACGCCGGTCGTGTCTTTTGTGGAGCACCTCTTTGTCATGCTTGAGACGCAAGGCTCCGGCTGGCGCCTCGAGCACGTTCAAGCCCTTCACGCCCATCCTGTCATGCTTCATGTGACGGGACCAGGCGACGCCCGCCACCGCGCAGGAAAGGCCATTCACAAGCTGGCCAAAGCCCACCGAGCGTGGGTCAAGTCCGGCGACTTTCTTGCTCACCATGCCGAAGCTTGGTCGAAGGACCTCGCCCAGTTGGACGCTTTGAAAACCGACGACGCGTCGGCTTTTCTCCATGCCTTGGGCGATTGGGCCCTGGGGTTGGAGCAACGGATGGAGGCCCTGCCTCCAACGTTGAATTTGGAAGGCGACGAGGCGCAAGACAACCCGTCCGACCCCGACCGAGAAGTTCCGTGGATCCCCGCGGGGTGGCGACGCTTCCGGACGGTGCTGGCGGTGCTGAAGCGGCTCCAGGACGCCCACGCCCCGATGGCCCACGCCCGAGAGGTTCGCGTCATGGCACGACGGCTCCTTCGTCAGGAACGCGTCGACCTGCTGGGAGAACCCAACCAAGGGTTGCAAATCATGGGCTTGACCGAAACCCGTGCCCTGGATTTTGACCGGGTGCTCATGCTCGACATGAACGAAGGCATCGTTCCCCAGACGTCCATGCCGGACAGCTTCCTCCCCTTGGACTTGCGCCATGCCTTGAACATGCCTGGCCCAAGGGAACGGGAAGCGCGCTACGCGTACCTGGTTCACCGGTTGATGAACCGTGCCAAGGAGGTTCACCTTCTGCACCGAGGAGCCTCGGACAAAAAAGACGGCGGCGAACCTTCCCGCTACCTCATGCAACTCGAAGGATCGTTCCACAAGCCGGACGGCACGCCGTACCTCGAGGTGAACCACGTGGTGCACCAATTGCCCTTGCCCGATGCGCGGCCTGACATTCCCGAGCTCGAAGTCAGTGAAGGGATGCGTCGTCGTTTGGGCCAATGGTCCTCGGAAGGCATGTCCCCCAGCGCCATCAACACCCTTCTCCAATGTCCGCGCAACTTCGCCTACCGCTACCTCTATCGGATGGGAGAAGCCACCGAGCTTCAAACCGCCATGGAGGCCAGCACCCTCGGAAGCGTGGTGCACTGGGTGATGGAACATGGCCTCGCAGAAGCGGAGGGCCACGTGCTGCAGACGCACCACCTTGAAAAGGTGCGCAAGGGCCTCGATGGCTTGCTTGAGCAAGCACTGGAAAGTGAATACAATGCGGCGCTTGTGAAGCGTGGCGAAAATGTGTTGCAACTCGAAATCGCCCGCACCACCCTCCTCAAACTGCTTCGTCAAGAAATGCGCGAATTGTCGGGAACAGATCCTGCGCCGCACATTGTCAAGCTCGAACAGGAATTGACCTCCTCCCACGCTGGAACCGCTGCAGGCACCTTGGCCTTCAGAGGGTTTGCCGACCGACGCGAAGACGTGGCAGGCGTCCCAAGGGTGGTGGATTACAAGACGGGCAAGGTCGAAGCCAAAGAACTCCGATTGAAGGGCGCCTGGACCGAGCAACTCGAAGGGGGAGACAAAGGAAAAGCCCTTCAATTGGTCGTGTACGCCACCATGGTGCTGGCGTCCTTGGGACCTGAGGCACAAGAACGAGGCGTGCTTGCGGCCATTCGGTCAGGACGCAACGTGAAGGAAGGATTGTTGTCGCTGAACATCGACGGCGACGCATTGATCAAGCCGCATCACGCCACCACCTTCATCGATTGGCTGGCCGACCAACTTCAAGCCTACGCCGCCGAAGGCAACCACATCATGCACAACCCCGACGCCAAATACTGCGAACATTGTGTGGTTCTCGACCCACCGGAGTCGTTTTCTTTCTAACTCTGCACCATGGGCATCGTCGCCAAACAATCTGCACGCAACAGCATCGCCCTCGCCACGGGACTGCTCTTGGGCGCCATCAACACGATGTACGTGTTGCCCAAGGCCTTCGAAGGCTTTGAAGAAGGCTGGGGATTGTTGCGGATTTTGACGGCGTGGGGAACCATTTTGGCCCAAATCTTGGCCCTCGGATCCCCCAGTGCCATCCTGAGGTTTTTGCCCCACGCAAAGGACCCCAAGCGGGAATCCTCCATGCTCACCACGCTTTGTCTGTTCCCGGCGATCGCACTGGCCGTGGTAGGAATTGTGTCCACATTGGCCGGGGCCGACGTGCTCCTGGCCTTGGACGCCAATGCGGGGTGGCTGCTCGAAGATCGCGTGGGGGCATTTGTCTTCATGGCGGGGGCGTATTTGGCCATGTTGCTTCTGAAAGCTGCCCTCATTCACCGCATGCGCACGGTGGCCGTGACGGTCATTCAGGAAGTCTGGCTCAAGGGGTCGTACCTCGCCTTGGCACTCGTGTACTTGCAAGGCTTGATGCCTTTCGAGACGTTTTTCCGCTGGTTTCTCTACAGCTACGCTGTAGCGGTGGTGCTGATGCTCGGAGAGGCCTGGGGCTCAGGGGCGAGGCTTGGCCAACCGGAGCTTCGAAAAGACGCCCGTCCCTTCTTCGAGTACGGCATGTTCGCCTTGTGGAACAACGGAGCGCGTACGGTGGCCAAGAACTTGGACTTCGTGATGGTGGGCGCCCTGCTCGGCTTGGCCGCGGTTCCTCGGTACACCTTTGCCTTTTTCATCGCCACGGTGGTGTCCATGCCCCTTCGGGCCATGTCGCCCATCCTTCGGTCCCTCACGTCCAAAGCCGTGGCGAAAGACGGCGCCGAGAAGAGTGGCCCGCAGCTCCAGCAAGCCGCGCGGGTGCAGCTGGCCGTCACTGCAGCCTTGCTCGTGGCCATCGTGGCGGGCATGCCCGCCCTCGACCTCGCATTGCCCGAGAACTATCAGGGCCTGCGCTGGGTCGTCCTCGCCGTGGGCATGGCGTTTGTGGCCGAGGCCTCTGGAGGCACGGCAGGGCCCATCCTGCAATTTTCAGAACGCTACAAACTCGCGCTCCCCATCAACCTCGGGCTTGTTGTGATGACCTTGGTCACGAACTACGCCTTCATGCAATGGTTGGGCTGGGGCATCGAAGGCGCGGCCCTCGCCACCGGTCTGACGGGCGTGTGGAACATGGGCTGGCGGACGAGCCTGATGTGGCGTCTCTTCCACATTCACCCCTTTTCCAAAGGGTGGCTTGCGGTCTTGGGACTCGCCTTGCTGGTGGGCTTCGGCGCCACCCAATTGAGCATCCCCGACACGGTGACGTCTTGGGGGAAGGGGGGACAAATCGCCTTCGCCCTGGGCCTCGGTGGTGCGGCTGGAGGCAGCGTGCTGGGACTGGCGTGGGCCCTTGGTTGTCTCCCGGAGGTGACGACTGAAATCAACAAGCGCCTGAACAGGGTCTGAACAGGCGCTTGTCGCAAAACAGGGAAAAGGAGGTTACTCCTTCACGCGGTACCACTCTTGGGTGCGGAACAAAAACAAGATGTATCCCCGCACTTTGAGGGTGTCGAAATCACCGTCTTCAAACCACATCTCGCAGTCGTACACGCTGCCTTTCTTGGGGTCGCAAATCGTGCCATCTTCCCACTCCCACTCTTCGTCCAACTCCATGTCGCGGACGATTTCCATGCCCAACACGCGCTTGTCTTTGCGGTCGTCCTCGCACTGGTCACAGTACGGGTCCTGGTCCTCCTCTGGGAGACGGAACAGCTCCACCACTTGGCCGTAAAACTTGCCGTCGCGTTCGGTGATTTCTACAATGCTCTTGATGCGACCGGTTTCGTCGTCTTTGGTCTTCCACTTGCCGAGCAAGGGGTTGCTTTGAGCCCAAGCGGCGCCCATGCCGAGCACCAAGGCCAAACCGAGGGAAAGGAATTGCTTCATGGTCCCAAAGTACTTCAGGCCGTCACGTTTCCAAACCGCGCCTTCGGAAGTTGCTCAAGCCCGATGGCCTGAAAACTTCTCCCGGGCTTCTCGTCGGGCCTTTTCAATGCTGGCATCCAATTCGAACCCGAGCAGCAACACCGCGCTGTTGGCGTTGACCCAGACCAACAACAGCATCAGCGTCCCGAGCGACCCATACAACCTGTTGTAGGTGTTCAATTGGGCGATGAAGAAACTGAATCCCACCGAAAGCAAGACCATCAACAAGGTGGTCATCGCCGCGCCCGGTGTGGCGGTCCGCCATTTCAAACGGTCCCAGTGCCCCACGTTGTACAGCAAGGTCACCGAGCTGTAAATCAACAGCACGGCCCCCACCCACCGTGCGAGGTTGAACCACTTGAGCGACTCCCCCGGCAACCATCCCCGGCCAGACATCCATTGAAGCAGGTCGCCACTGAAACCGATGAGCAACACGGCCACCCCCAACAGCACCACCAACAGGACCAACAAAAACATGGACCAAATGCGGATCAGCCAGGGGTTGCCTTTTTGGTCGAGCAATGCGCTTTCATTGAAGCCAGACAGCACCGCATGGACGCTGCTGGACGCGTAGTACAACGTCAACACAAAACCCACCGACAGCAACGCGCCTTGGGTCTTGCCCAGCAAATCGGTCACGGTTTGCTCGAAAAGACTCACGGTGTCTCCCGGGAACAACAACCGCAAGGCGTCCATCACTGCCTCCGTTTCCAAGGGCGTGTGAGGAAGCACGCTGAGCACGAAGATCACGGCCGGGAAAAACGCCAAGAACAAACGGAATGAAATGGCCGCAGCCCGGGTCGCCACGGCTCCGTTCACCAGTCCCACGAGAAAGAAACGCAGCACGTCGTACACGTTCATGCCCTCCTGACCCCAAGGCTGGAGGGTTCGGAGGAAGGCCTGCAAGCGTTGCACCAAACGGCGCGAGGCCAACCAACGAAAGAAAGGACCGTCGGGCAGGCTCATGCGAGCGTCGCTTGGGTTTTCAAGGACAAGTCCAGACTCTTCACGCTGTGCGTCAACGCCCCCATGGACACAAAATCCACCCCAGCTTCTCCATAGGCGCGAAGGTTGGTCAAGTCGATGCCGCCAGAGGCCTCCAAAGGCAAGCGACCCGCGACGTGCACCACGGCATTCTTGACTTGGGACGGCGTGAAATTGTCGAGCAACAGGCGTTCCAGCTTCAATCCCCCCGCTTCAGAAGCCGCCATGGCTTCGTTCAATTCGTCCATGGATCGAACCTCGACCACCACGGGTACGAGGGGCTCCCCTTGGTCGAAATAAGCCTTCACCCCTGCAAGGGCAGCGGTCATGCTTCCGGCGTAATCCACGTGGTTGTCCTTGATCAGCACCATGTCATAGAGGCCCATGCGATGGTTGACGCCGCCGCCCAAGCGGACCCCCCACTTTTCAAACGCGCGCAATCCAGGCGTCGTTTTCCGGGTGTCCAAGACCTTGGTTGGCGTGCCTTTCAACACATCCATGGCACGTCGGGTGGTGGTGGCCACCCCGCTCATGCGTTGCATGAAATTCAAGGCCAATCGCTCGGCGGCCAGGATGCTCCGCGCAGGGCCGTGAATTCGGACGACCACATCGCCCACATTCACCGCAGCCCCATCGGCCACATGAGCTTCAAAAGTCACCGTGTCGTCCACACGCCGGAACACCTCACGCGCCACCTCCACGCCCGCAACCACACCCGCTTCCTTGGCCAAGATGAAGCCTTCGTGCGTCAAATCGGCTGGAACACTGGACCGCGAGGTGCAGTCGCCCGTTCCCAAATCCTCCTCCAATGCCCAATCGAGCATGCGCAACATGTGCTGGTCCAACATGGTGCGAAGATACCCGCCCTAGCTTTGCGGCATGCAACTGAGTTTGATTGCCATTGGCACCACCTCACAACCTTGGGTCAAAGAAGGTGTAGAGATGTACAACAAACGCCTGGCGCGCTACACCAAGTACCAATACATCGAAACGCCCAACCTGAAAGGCAAGCACGCCAAGGCCGATCCCGTGCGCATGATGAAAGAAGAGGCGGCCGTGGCCGACAAACACCTCCAAGGCGTCGACCACCTCATCCTCCTCGACGAGCACGGACCCCAAATGGGCTCCGTCCAACTGTCCAAGCACCTCCAGGGATTGATGAACCGCGGATTGCGCCACACCGCCTTCCTCATTGGTGGACCCTATGGATTCGATCCGTCGCTCCGCGCGCGCGCCAACGCCACATGGTCACTGAGCAAACTCACCTTCCCGCACGAGCTCATCCGAATCTGCGCCGCCGAGCAGCTGTACCGCGCGCACACCATCCTCAAAGGCGAGCCTTACCACCATCCCTGAAACGAAACAACGCGACCCGAGGGCCGCGTTGTTTGCGTTGCGGGGTGACGTCGACTCACTCAGCGAGCACCGTCACCACGTTGTTGAGCACTTCCACACTTCCGCCGTTGACGTCGAACGTTTGTTCACCGCTTTCGGCCCGCACCACCACTTGACCTGCCTTGAGCGTGGTCACGAGGGGGGCGTGGTTGTTCAAAATGCCCAGACTTCCATCTGACCCTGGCAACCCCACAAACGTGGCTTCTCCAGAGAACAGGGTGGTGTCGGGTGTGAGGATGTCAACCGTCATGGCGCTCAGGCTTAGGCTTCAGCCAACATCTTTTCGCCGGCCTCGATGACCTCCTCAATGTTGCCCTTCAAGTTGAAGGCCGCTTCAGGGTACTGGTCGAGTTCACCGTCCAAAATCATGTTGAAGCCCTTGATGGTGTCTTCGATCGGAACGAGGACGCCGGGGATG
>WTJL01000077.1 GCA_011524845.1 Flavobacteriales bacterium
CTTGCGGAGTCGGAGCGCATCCAACAAGAGCTCTTCAACTTGGAGCACGACATTTGGCATTACTGATTGGTTCCATGAACCAACAGGAGAAAAGGGCTGCACGTGGTGCGGCCCTTTTTTGTTCCCTGACGCGGGAGGCCCGAACTTGCACGTGATGCTGCATTTGACGTCGCTTGGGGTCCACTTTGGGGACCGAACACTGTTTGAGGGGGTGGATTTGGCCATTGGCACCAAAGACCGCATTGGTTTGGTGGGCCGAAACGGAGCGGGCAAGTCCACGCTGCTCAAAATCATCGCTGGGCTTCAAAAGCCCTCTGAAGGGCGCGTGAACACCCCCAAAGAGTACCGCATTGGCTATTTGCCCCAGGAAATGGAGCACGACGAGCAGGCCACGGTCATGGAGGTGGCCATGCAAGCGTTTGCAGAAATGCAGGCCCTTGAGACGAGGCTCGAAGGCCTCACCAAGGAAGTCGCTGAGCGCACCGACTACGAAAGCGACAGCTACGCCCAGCTCATCCAAGAACTCAGCGACGCCAACGAACGTCTGGACGCCATTGGCGCTGCAAGCACCGAGGAACAGGCCCACCGGATCCTGCAAGGTTTGGGGTTCAAAGTGAGCGACATGTCCCGCCAAATGAGCGAATTCAGTGGCGGTTGGAAGATGCGCGTGGAGTTGGCCAAGCTTCTGCTCATGCAGCCTGATCTGCTTCTGCTCGACGAGCCGACCAACCACCTCGACATCGAAAGCATTGAGTGGCTGGAATCGTTTTTGCTCCACCACCCTGGCGCCATTTTGTTGATCTCACACGACAGGGTGTTTTTGGACACCCTCACCAAGCGAACCGTGGAAATTGGCGGGGTCAAGTTGTACGACTACAAAGGGCCCTACACCGCCTACCAAGTGTGGCGCGAAGAAGAGCGCAGTCGCCAAGAACAAGCCGCCAAAAACCAACAGAAGTACATCCAGGAAACGGAGGTGCTCATCAACAAATTCCGTGCGAAGAAGAACAAGGCCGCTTTCGCGCAGAGCCTCATCAAAAAGCTCGACAAGCTCGAACGCGTCGAAGTGGATGCGGCCGAGAACATGCAGATTCGCTTCCGCTTCCCTCCTGCCCCTCGCTCCGGCAAGGTGATTTTCGAAGCCAAAACCTTGAAGAAGTGCTTTGACAATTTGACCGTGTTTGAAGGGTTGGACTTCATCATGGCACGTCAGGAGAAGGTGGCCCTTGTCGGAAAAAATGGCGCGGGGAAAACCACCCTGACCAAGATGCTTCTCCAGCAAGAATCGTGCACGGCGGGCGAGTTGAATGTGGGGCACAACGTCGACATCGGCTACTATGCCCAAAACCAAACCGACGAACTCGACGGCAACCTCACCGTGATGGAAACGCTCGAAGAAGTCGCCGTGGGCGACGTGCGCAAGCAGCTCCGCGGCTTGTTGGGATCGTTTTTGTTCTCAGGAGAAGACGTGGACAAGAAGGTCAAGGTGCTGTCGGGCGGAGAGAAGGCACGGCTGGCCCTGTGCAAACTGCTCCTCCACCCTTACAACGTCTTGATCCTGGACGAGCCGACCAACCACTTGGATCTGAAGAGCAAGAGCGTGCTGAAGGAGGCGCTTCAATCCTTCGATGGTTCGTTGGTGGTGGTGTCCCACGACCGCGACTTTCTGAGCGACATGACCCAATTGGTGTACGAGGTCACGCCGACGGGATTGAAGCAGTACATCGGGGACATCAAGCAGTTCCTTCACGAAAAGCACGCCGCCAGCATCACCGCCTACGAGGCCAAGAAAACGGTGAAGGTGGAGCGAAAGAAAGACGGCAAGCCCGCGAACACTTCCAAGCCCAAGCCCTCGGGAGGAGAAGACTACAAGGCCCGGAAAGAAAGGGAAAAGGCTTTGCGAAAAGCGAAGAACGCCGTGGACCGTCATGAAAAGGCCATCGCCAAGCTCGAGGCCCAACAGGCCGAATTGAACACCACCATGGCCAACGTCGACCCTTCTGACCGCACCAAAGTCACCGAACTGGCCTACGCCTACGACGCTGTGCAAAAGGACATGCAGGACAGCATCAACCTGTGGGAGAAAGCCTTGGAGGACGTGGAACGTCTGGAGCAGCAAGGCGCATCATGAGCGCAGGCAACGGGACGCCCAGATTACAGGCCTGACGCCTCGACGTAGGTCGTCCACTTGGCCAAGGCATTGGCCATGTCTTCCGGCAACTCGGACTCAAACTCCATGCGCTCTCCGGTGCCTGGGTGTGTGAAGCCCAGCGTTTTCGCGTGAAGGGCTTGACGCGGAAGCGCCTCGAACATGTTTCTCAAGAACGCATTGTACTTGCCCCCAGGCGCACCTTTGACAGCCACATTGCCCCCATAGATCGGGTCGCCAAACAGCGGGTGGCCGATGTGCTGCATGTGCACACGAATTTGGTGGGTGCGACCTGTTTCCAGTTTGCACTCCACCAAGGTGACGGGGCCCAGGCGCTTGAGGACTCGGTAGTGGGTGACCGCGTGCTTGCCTTCGCGGCCGTCTTCGAAGACCTGTTGGTAGCGACGGTCCCGAAGCGACCGCCCCACATGTCCTGTGACCGTTCCATCTTCAAACACGTCCCCCCACACCAGCGCCCAGTAACGGCGGTTCACGGTACGCTCAAAAAACTGCTCGCTCAAATCGGTCAGGGCACGCTCCGACTTGCCGAGCACCATCAACCCGGTGGTGTCCTTGTCCAACCGGTGCACCAATCCAGGGCGTGGCTCAGGTTGGTTGGGCAAGCTTGGCATGTTTTGGAAGTGATGCAAAATGCCATTGACCAAGGTCCCCGTGTAATTGCCATGGCCCGGATGCACCACCATGTTCATCGGCTTGTTGAGCACCAGAAGGTCGTCGTCCTCGTAGAGGATGTCCAAGTCCATGGGCTCTGCCACCAACTCAAACTCAAACACAGGTTGCGGCAACTCCACCGTGACCACGTCGCCAGGTTTCACCTTGTGGTTGCTCTTGACTGGCTCGCCGTTCACCCGCACGTAGCCGGATTTGGCCGCCGTCTGGAGTTTGTTTCTCGACAGGTGGGCCACCAAGTTGATGATGAACTTGTCGACGCGGAGGGGCGTTTGGCCTGGATCCGCGACCAAGCGGTGGTGCTCAAACAGCTCCTCGCCCTGACCCTCCTCGTGTGTGGCGTCGTCGCTCATGGACGTGCAATCCAGCGTTGGGTCCAGGTCTGTCCACCCTCCGTGGTCCCGACCAGGAGGTACATGCCCGGCACTTCGGTGGTCCAAGATTGCAATCCCGGACCCATGGAAGGGAAGTCGGCCACCACCCGTCCCGTCATGTCCAGAATGCGAACCGACGTCACGTGCTCCAGTGTCCAATGGCACGTCGTCGTCCCTGGGTTGGGAAACACCACAGGCCCGGACGTCGGTGGGGTCGAGGCCACATCTTCCACGGACGTCACCAACTCCTTGCCGGCGCGCAGGACAGGCCGAATCATCAACGACCCTTCAATCCCCGACTGAAGCCAGGGGGTCGTCGGGAACTTGTACCACAAGTAATCCAGGTTGGTGTTGGTGGTCTTGTCCAACCCCACGTTGATGCGCTCCTCGCCTTGCTGAACGAATCCAACGTAGATGCGTCCTTCCACAGCCACAGGAGATTCAAACGGCAAGTAGGTGAAGCCGTCGTACGCATTGGCGTAGTAGTTGGGCTGGTGGATGGTGTATTGGGTCACGATTTCACTTCCCGGCTGGCCTGGATTCTCTGGGTCGTCCCCGCGGATTTTCAAGGTGAACGTCTCCCCCGCTGCGTCGTCGTAGAAGGGGGTGAAGTGAATCCAAACCCCGTCCAGGGTGTCTGGCTGTTGGACGTCGAATCCCACCACCAACTCCCCACCCTGACCGTCCAAGGCATAGGCTTTTTCAGCTGTGCCGTCGTCGTAGGCGTAATAGTCGCGGAAGGTCTGCACGTGCACCAAGCTGTCGTTGTCGGTCACGCCCTGTTGGGACGTCAGATTCGCGGCGCCCACTTCGTCCTCCCACAACGACACATGGAAGGTGGCGAACGAATCGCTCAATGCCGGATTGAACAACGTGGTGAAAATGGCCAAATCCTGGATGTAATCCGTCTCAAACAGGCCCTGCACGGAGTTGTTGGGGATCTCCCCTGCCAACGGCGTGTAGTTGTTGACGTTGCCCTCGACGTCCACGCGCTGGACGGTCATGCCCACGTTTTCCTGACTGTTGGTGCTTTCCCCAAAACTGCGGTGCAACGTTGGCATGGACGTCGCGATGTAAGCGTCCGCAGACTCCACGAAGTGGGGCCAAGGCATGGCGGTCCAAGGGTACGTCAGTGCGCTGGTGGGAGGCGTCACAAAGGCCACCTCTTCAAAGAGCGGCGCGGGGGTCGTGCCCTCCTCGGCCACGCGCACGAAGTCGAGGTGCCACGTGTCGACATTGCCTTCAAGCGCGCCGTAGTTCCGAATGCGGAACTGAAATTCGTTGTAGAAGTACTCCACGCCGTCGATGGGAATGACCGCAGCATGGAACGCCGTGTCGTCGTCGATGCCTTCCGTCGACCACACCCATCGCCATGGATCGCCCTCGGTCACATTGGCCCGAAACTCCACAATCAAGCTGTCCTCTCCTGCATCTGCACCGTTGGCGATGCCGCCGCTTTGGTACCAAAACGTCAGCGCCACGCTGTCGGCCGGCACATTGCCTGCGAGCAACAACCGACGAGACGTGAGCGTGTCCGCATAGCCTTGGGCGTTGGTGGGGTTCAGCAGGTAGGGGTTCCCCACCGCATCCAACCCGTCCAAGGTGGCGCAACCCAAGGTCGGCGGCTGATACGCCAAGGTCATGGTCCGCCGTACGGGGCTGGCTTCCCAACGCTTGACGTTCACCGGAGCGTCCTCGTCGTACATGCTGGGCCATGCAAAATCGTCCACGAAAGGAAGGCCCAAAGGAGGAAGGGCATCTCCCCCGGAGCGTGCCGCCTCGATGGCCTTCACGCGGGATTCGGGCATGAACACCTTCTGCAAATCCCTCTCCAATTCCTGAGCCTGCGCCATGGGGCCCGAGGCCCACATCACCAAGGCACACACCACACACGCTGTGCAGTGCATCCACCCCCATCCGTTCTTTTTGGTCGCCATTGGGTTCCTCAACGCATCAAAAGAAACAATCGTGTGCATGGTCGGGGTCAATTCAGTGTTTGCCAAAGTACAAGTCGATTGCCGTGCCTTCTTCAACGTACGGCTGGGTTCCTGGGCTGACGTCTTGAGACACGACCACGGCGAGGCTGGAATCCAAAGCCGATTGCACATCCTCGCCGTATCCCACATGGCCAAGGGCGAGGTTGCGCCGGGACAGAATGCCTTTCGCGTCCTTCAAAGACAAGCCCACCAACCAAGGCACCCGAACGTCCTTGGCGCCAGCCACCCCCACCACAAGTTGCAACTTGGTGCCCTTGGGGTACCGGGCTTCGGGAAGAACGATCTCGCCCCGATGGGTCACGCGAAGGACCTTTCCCGCGAGCAACTTGTTGGGCTCTTCTTTCAATTCCACCTCAAATCCCCGGGTCGACAAAATGCGCTCGGCCAACTTGGCGTCTTGGCCCTCTTCGATGCCCACCCGTTCACTGGGTGGCGTGATGCGGTAGGTCGTCAACAAAATTTTCCGCCCCACTTTGACTGAACTCCCTGCAGGCGGATGCTGCTCCACCACAGCGCCAGGCGTTCCTGAAGGGGCGTAAATCGAGTCTTGCCACACCGCCTCAAGCCCCAACGTCGCCAAAGCGTCTTGGGCGTCGGACTGAGAGAGACCGGCCAAGGCGGGCACTTCGCGCTCAGCAGAAGGCTGGCTGTACCAACGGAGCAAAAAGAACGTCGCCGCCAACACCAACACCCACGTGAGTGCGATGCCTGAAAGGTGTTTGGCCAGCGTCTTGATCATCCCTCCTCGGTCAAGATTTCCTCGAGGGCATTGTCGTAGTAGGCACGCAACTCTTCACAGAAACCGAAGTGCTTGTCGTCCACGACCACTTTGCCCTTGGTCACGTGACCCAACAACGTGGGCTGCAGCCCGTGGG
>WTJL01000216.1 GCA_011524845.1 Flavobacteriales bacterium
ACGTGCAACCGCGTGGAATTCATCGTGAGCGACGACACGTACTTCTGCATGGGTCGCACGTCCCAGTTGCTGGCCCACTTCAACCTCGAGGAGGCCGTTCAAGGCCGAATCTTGGCCGCCCTGCAGACGTACCGTGGCGAAGAAGCCATGCGGCATTTGATGCGCGTGGCGTCCAGCCTCGAATCCATGGTCCTTGGCGAACGTGAAATCCTGACGCAGGTGCGGCAGGCCTTCGACCTTGCCATGGCCCACCGCCTTGCCGGGGACCGCCTTCGCGTGGCAGGCCGGTCGGTCGTGGAGACGGCCAAAAAGGTCTTCACCCAAACAGACGTGGCCACCCAAGCCGTGTCGGTGAACTCCCTCGGTTGGCAGGCCTTCAAAGCTTGGAACCTGCCCCTCGACGCGCCCATCCTGCTCATCGGAGCGGGCGCCACCAACACCTCCGTGGGCCGCTTCCTGGTGAAAGCCGGCTACCACAACCTGCAAGTCGTCAACCGGACGTTGGAACGGGCCAAGGCCTTGGGAGACGTGTTGGGTACGACCCAAGTTGGCACCCTGGATGCGCTCGACGAGGCCCTCTCCACGGGGCCACGTGCCATTGTGATCTGCACGGGAAGCGACCAGGCCCTGCTCGGCGACCGTCACGCTCAGTTGTTGCCAGTGGGGAAAGTGTGCGTGTTGGATTTGGGCGTGCCCTCCGACCTCGACGCCGGATTCCGAGAACGACCCCACACCACGGTCGTGGACATGACTGCGCTCAAAGGCCTCGCCGACCAAAACCTCGCCATCCGTGCCACCGAAGTGGGCAAATGTGAATTCCTCCTTGAAGCTGGGTTGTCCGAATACCTCGAGCGCCTCCAGGCGCGTGAGGTGGAGCTCTCGCTGATCGAGTTGCCCGAATTGATCAAGGCGATTCGAGAAACGGCCATGGGCGACATCTTCGCCGACGAACTGGAGGGCCTGGATGCAGAGGCCCGGCAGGTGGTCGAACGCATCGTCGCCTACCTCGAGAAGAAGTACGTCGGCTTGCCCATGAAGTTGGCCAAAGAAGCGGTGCTCGAACAGCTTCGCAAGTCCTGACCTCGCTCGCCCCGGCGCGCGTACCTTTCTCCCATGTCTTCCACCGCTCCCCACATTCGCATCGGCACCCGCGGCAGCGACCTCGCGTTGTGGCAGGCCCACCACGTGCGTGACTTGTTGCAGGCCCGCGGCGCCACCGTGGAGATTGTGGTTCTGAAGACGCGCGGAGACCAGATCCAAAACGTCAGCTTCGACAAGATGGAAGGCAAGGGGTTCTTCACCAAAGAAATCGAACAGGCCCTCCTCGACGGCGACGTCGACCTCGCGGTGCACAGCCACAAGGACCTCGAAACGACCCCGCCATCCGGGCTCGTGGTCGCCGCCGTGCCCCCCCGCGGGCCAGTTGAAGACGTGGTGTTGGTTCGTCCCGAAGCCGTCGACCTCACCACGCCCTTTCACGTCCGGCGTGGCGGCGTGGTGGGCACTTCATCCATGCGGCGGAAGAACCAACTCGAGCTGGGGCAACCCGACCTCCGCATCGAAGCGTTGCGCGGCAACGTGCCCACCCGCATCCAAAAACTGCGAGACGGACAGTACGACGCCATCATGCTCGCCCATGCAGGCGTGCACCGACTGGAACTCGACCTCACCGACCTGCACGTTCACGTGCTCGACCCCTTGAACTTCGTGCCCGCACCGGCCCAAGGCGCCCTCGCCTTGCAGATGCGCGAAGGGGACCCCCTCCTTCCATTTGTGGAAGCCCTCACGGACCCGGACACCGTGCACGCCATCGGATTGGAACGGAGCATCCTCCGTGAGTTGGAAGGCGGGTGTCAATTGCCGTTTGGCGCCTACGTGCCGGGCGGAACCCGCAACGTCTACACCTACCTCGGCGAAGCCCGTGGTCCATTGAGACATGCCTGGTTGGACGTGTCGGTTTCCGACGCGACAGAGGGTCCTTTCCTGAACGACCTGACCTCCCCGGCCCCGTGGCCCTCGGCCTTCATCACGCAAGACTTGGCGCCTGACGCGCCGCTCCGTGCGCTGTTTGCCACCCGCGGCGCAGACCTTCAAGGGGCCTCGTGCATTGAGGTGCGTCCCTCGGGCGAGGCCGTGCCTGGCACCCCGGCGGAGGGCGATTGGTTGTTTTTGGGCTCTCCCAAATGCGCGGCCCTCTTCGCCAGCACACACGACGTGTCCCGCTTCTGCATCGCCACCATGGGCGAAGGCACGCGCCAAGCCTTGCCTTCCAGCACCCACATTGCCTGGACCGGCAACGGCAACCCCGAAGAGGTGTTCAAGGCCTTGGCCCAAGAGGTCGGGGACGCGACGGTTTGGATTCCTCACGCCAACCGCACCATGCGCCGTTGGGAAGGCCACCTTTCCCACGCAAGGCCTTGGCACTTTTACGACGTGGAGGCCCGGGAAGTGGCGTTGCCCGACCACGACGTGGCCTTGGTGCTGAGCCCCTCCAATGCGGAAGGCTACAAGGCCAGTGGAGGCACCGCGCCTGTGATCGCCATTGGCGACACCACAGCCGAGCACGTCACGCGCATCGGGCTGACATTGGCCGGCACAGCAGCATCGCCTCAGGCTTGGGGATGGAGCGCCGCGCTCGACGGGCTCAGCGCCACTTGATGTTGCAACCGATGGAAGGCGATTGGCCTTCTGCAAGGACAGGTTTTCCTGCGAGCAACAGGTCCACCACGCGACGCAGGTCCTCGCCTGTCACGGGGAGGTTGTTGCCCGGTCGGGAGCCGTCAAACTGACCCCGATACACGCACGTTCGGTTCGCGTCAAACACGCTGAAGTCGGGGGTGCACGCCGCGTCGTACGCGCGGGCGACGTCTTGGGTGGGGTCGTAGAGGTAGGGGAACGTGAAGGCGTGCGCCTCTGCCAATTCCTTCATGAGGGGAACGTCGTCCTGAGGGTAGTTCACCACGTCGTTGCTGGAGATGGCCACCACATTCACCCCTTTGCCACGGCACTCCGACGCGAAGGCGACAAAGGCCTCAAGGATGTGGACAACAAACGGGCAATGGTTGCACATGAACACCACGACGGTGGGGCCGCCCGCGAAGACGTCGTCGGAGGTTACGGTGGTGCCGGTGACCGCGTCAGTCAAGGCGAACGGAGGGGCTTGAAAGCCCAAGGGGATGTCGGTGGTCGGGGTGGCAGCCATGGTTCAGCGGGAGGTTGTGCGCCAGTACAGGCCCCACGACGTAAGGAACACGCCGAGGCCCAAGAGCAGGTGAATCGGTTGCGCCCATGCCGGGAAGGCGCCGTAGGCAAACAGCAAGCCCGTGGCCAGTTGTCCCACCAACAGCAACACCACCACGTTGCGGGCACGGAGGACGTGCTTTTGGCCGAAGGGCCCCATCCGCCACATCCAAAACGCGTGCGCCGCCAACACCACCCAATAGCCCGAACGGTGAATGAGGTACAGCACATGGCTTTCAGCAAGGGACGCTGCAAGGTCAGGGCGGTCCAGACCGTGCTTCAGCAACACATCGACGACCTCGCGAACCTCGGTGCCGGTGAGGATTTGGGCCAAGGTCACGGCCAGAGCAAAGGCCAATCCCCAGCGCGCCGAACGATGCCACCTCACATGAAGTCCTCTGAGGCGTTGGATGATCACGCTGTCGATGCACAGGATGGCGAGGGCGCCCAACATGTGGAGGGTAATGCTGTGTGGGATGAGGTTGCCGTCGACAACGAGTTTACCGAGCCACGCCACACATCCCAAGGCGAGCACACCAAGAAGGGCGAGGAGCGTGGTGCGCAAGTCCCTCGACAACGCTGCGGCCATCAAGAGGAGCAGGGCGGGCAAACCAGCCAAAGCGCCCAAGCAGCGGTTGATGAATTCAATCCACGTGTGGGCAGCGTTGAACGTGGCGTAGTCGTGTTTGAGGTAGGGTTGCCATTGGCCGCGGGCGCGCTCCACGTCAAAGTCGCGCGCCACAAACGCGTCCTGGGCCACCCACAAGGTGTCGTTCTTCAACAGCATGCGGCCCTCGTCGTACTCCGCACCCGCCGTCCACGTGACCTGCGACGCCTCCGTGGGAGGCACGAGAAGTCCAAAGCACTTGGGCCAGTCTGGGCAGCCCATGCCGCTTCCCGTCATGCGCACCACGCTGCCGGCCAAGACCACGAGGAAGGCCAGCCAAAACGACGCCCGCGCCAGCGAAAGCAGCCCTCGGCTCATGGGTGCAGTTCTGCTGCACCGTGGTGCGTGACCGCCATGCGATGCACGGGGTACATGCCGTCACCAATGGCCGTCACTTTGGCCACGAGTGCCTCCGCATCCACCACGTCGGCATCGTACTCGACAATGGCCACGTTCAAGTCCCGGTCCTTCTCAAAGTCAATGGTGGCAGAGGCCACACCTGGCACCTCCAAAAGTTCTTTGCGCACCTTGGCCACACAACCCACTTCGCACATCATGCCCTGCACCGACATTTCTGCCACGGTCTTGTCCACCGTGCCTTCCACGCGGAATTCTTGGTAGACCGTCTCCACGGCAGGGGGCTTGGTGCCGCCACACGACGAGAATGCACATGCCACGATCAAGGTGAGGAGAGAGGGGATTCGCATGATTCAAAGATAGAAGTAGACCCCCTGTGACGCATGCGCCTTGTGCTAATTTTGCATCCTCATGCGGACCTCCAACGCAGCCATGGGGCTGGCCCTTCTCATTCTTGGTTTCATCTGGGGCAGCTCATTCATCCTGATGAAGATTGCGCTGTTCGCCTCGGACGGCACCCCACTGTTCCCAGCGTTGGACGTGGCCATGGGCCGAATCGCCATCGCCGGACTTGCCTTGGCCCCCATCGCCTACCGGCACAGGCATCACCTCTCTCGTGCCACTTGGCCCTGGTTGGTGATGGTGGGGGGCATTGGCAACCTCGTGCCCGCCTACCTCTTCACCACAGCCCAAACCCTCATCCCCTCCTCCGTGGCTGGCATGCTCAATGCCCTGACGCCCATGTTCACCTTCCTCGTGGGGGTGGCGCTGTTTGGCACGCGCGTCAAGGGCCTTCAAGTGGCAGGCCTGATCGTGGGACTCCTCGGGGCTGCGGTGCTCGCATTTCAACCCGGCATGGGCGCCGAGATGGACGGCAGCATGGTCTACGGTGCGGGAAGGGTCGTGTTGGCCACGGCATGCTACGGGTTGAGCGTCAACGTCATCCGCAACAAACTCGGGCACGTCCCTCCTGCCGCGGTCGCGTCCCTCTCTTTGGGATTGATGAGCATGCCCGCCTTGGCTGTGGCCTTGACCGGGCAGAGCATGGGCCTTGTGGGAAGCCATCCAGACGGCCTGAAGGGACTGGCCGCGATGGTCGTGTTGGCCGTGGTGGGCACCGGCATCGCCCTCATTGCCTTCAACCGCATCATCCAACGCACCAACGCCTTGTTCGCCAGCACCGTGACCTACATCATTCCCGTGTTTGCGACCATGTGGGGGTGGCTGGACAACGAGCCATTGACCCTTTTGCACCTCGTCGGAGGGGTGGTCGTGTTGAGCGGGGTGTGGTTGGTGAGCCGAGGGGGCAAATAGGTTTGGCCTTTTCGGACTTTCCCACTATCTTTGCCGCCCCTTTGTGGGAAAAAATCAAACCTCATGTATGCAATCGTAGAGATCGCAGGGCACCAGTACAAGGTAGAGAAAGACCAACAGGTGTTCGTCAACCGCCTCGACGCAGAAGAGGGCAAGAAGGTCAAGTTTGACCGCGTGCTCCTCGTCGACAAAGGCGGTGACGTGACAGTTGGCGCCCCCGCGGTAGACGGCATGGCCGTCCACGCCGTCGTTGAACGGCACTTGAAGGGAGACAAGGTTCTCATCTTCAAAAAGAAGCGTCGCAAAGGATACCAGAAGCTGAACGGCTTCCGCGCGTCCTTGACGGAAATCAAGATCACGGACATCAAGAAGTCCGCGGCGAAGAAGGCAGCGCCCAAGAAGGAAGCTGAGCCGAAAGCTGAAGCCCCCAAGAAGGAGGCCGCAGCCAAGAAGCCAGCAGCCAAGAAGCC
>WTJL01000031.1 GCA_011524845.1 Flavobacteriales bacterium
TCGAGGCCGAGTCGTTTGAGCACCGCTTGAACCTCGGCCTCGGTTTTTGTGAGCTTGCCCTGACAGTAATCGAGCAAGGCGCTGGCGCGCTGAAGCTTGGCGGTCAACTCGTCGATGCCGAGTTGGTTGCTTTGCATTTGGCCCAGGATGTCCTGAAGCTCTTGGACGGCTGCGTCGTAGGAGGTGCCGTCGTCGACGGAAGGAGGGGTGTGGGCGTCACTCATCGTTGGGCGAAGTTACGTGGGTCACCGTGACCTTGGCTTCTCCACGGTGAAAGCGAAGGGAGAGTTCGTCGTTCAAGGCCAAATCCCCCGCATCCCTCACCGCTTTTCCGTCCTTCCTGGCCACGGCAAAGCCGCGTTCCAAGGTCTTGTCAGGATTGAGGGCGTCGACGGTGGTGGCGAGGTGGCCCATGCGTTGCATGTGGCGCTCCAGGGCTTGCCGTGCCCATGAGCTCAGTTGTTCTCGGGCGTGGCTCAGCCGAACGCCCTCTGCGGCGAGCAATTGACGGGGCTGGAGCTTCAGGGTCTGGAGGTCCTTGGCGAACCGCTCGCGTTCCCACGTCAACCGGTGCTGCACCCGTTGCCCCATGGCCAGGCTCCACTCCGCGAGGCGGGACCGCTCGGTCACCAAACGGTCGACCAAGAAGTCGGCCACGGCGGTCGGGGTTTTGAAGTGGCGGTGCGCCACGAGGTCCACCACGCTCAGGTCGGTTTCGTGTCCGATCCCCGTCAGCACGGGATGCGTGGCCTGCGAAATGGCGAGGCACAGGTCGAGGTCGTTGAAGGCGTCGAGGTCCAGGGCGGAACCGCCGCCGCGCACCATGACCACGGCGTCGGGCGCCCAGGCCTCAGCACGTGCCAGCGCCTCGATGAGCGTGGGCGGGGCGTCTTTGCCCTGCACCGTGGCTGGAAAGACCTCCACGTCAAAGCCCACGCCCCATTCGTTCTTCATCAGGTGCACCGCAAAGTCCCGAAACCCGGACGTTCCTGGCGATCCAATCAACGCGATGCGTTGCACGAGCCGGGGCAGAGGGACGCCTCGGTTGAGTTCCATTGCCCCTTGGGCCTTTAACGTGGCCAGGGTGGCTTGCTTGCGCCGCTCGGCCTCGCCGATCATGGCCGACAGGTCGATTTCCTCGACGACCAGGCTGACGCCGTACACGGGGTGGTAGTTCACGCGGCCGCTGAATACGATTTCCGTGCCGCGGGACAGGACCTGCGACGTGGCGTCGCCCAAGGCTTCGCGAACGGCGGCCAGTTGCGATTTCCACAAGGTGCCGCGCATGACCGCGAGGCGTTGACCTTGCGCTTCCTCCACCAGTTCGAGGTACATGTGGCCTGCGGGGCTTTGGGAGATCTTGGCGATCTCTGCCTTGAACCACAGGGCACGATCCGACGTCACGCGTTCAAGCGTGCGTTTCAGGCTCTCCCCAAGCTGAGAGAGCGTGTAGATTTTCCGTTCGTCCGAGGCGTCGCTCAACGCAAGGCCAACTTCCAAGACTGGCGCTGGCCGCGCTCAGACACGAAGTTCACCACCGTGGTGCCGGAAGCGTTCCACGTCAAGGGTTGTCCAGCGGCCGCATCCTGGGCCAAGACCACGCGGCCTGCGAGGTCGGCCACCACCAGGCGCCCTGCCTCGGGCGTCGTCCACGTCCAGGTGTCGCCGAGCGGCATGGGGCGTGCCCACGCGTCGACGTTCACGTCGGCGAGGCCGTCGGTGTTGGTCATCTCAGGCACAGACAGCGTCGCGGCGAGGTAGCCGTCTCCGTTGGTCGAGCCGTTGCCGTTCACTTCGAGGGCGCTCATGTAGAAGTCAGCGCTGCCGGAACCCGCCTCGGGTGCCGTCCAGCTGACCTCAAACACGTTGGCGGAACTCGACGCGTTGTGCTCGACGATGTGGCGGCCATCGACGTCCTGCAACTGGGCGTTGGACGACGGGGCGCTGAAGGCACCGGCGTTGGAGCCGTCGGCCAGCACGGCAGTGCTTTGCATGCCGTAGGACGACGAGGCGTCGCCTCCTGCAATCACCATGCGAACCAGGTATTCTTGGCCTGGGACGTATTCCGTCACGGCACCTTGCGTGGCGGCGTCAATCACTTCAAACGACGCGTTGGCCGACGTCGATCCGTTGTGGCAGCTTGTGCACACAGGGTCAGAGCCGGGGGCGCCAGTGCGGTCGCGGTTTTGGGCTTCAGCCACCCCCTGAGAAGAGGCGACAAGGCCAATGACACCAGCGGACACGGCCAAAAGGAGAAGTGACGAATGTTTCATAGCCGGAAGTTCGGAAGAATCGTCCAATCAATTCGCGTATCTTTCCATAACGAACGACGGCTTCTTGGATTCCTCTCTCTACCATACAGTTCCGGATTTGGAACAGCGCTACCGGCAGTCCATTGAGGACATGCAATACGCGCGGACCATCCAATCCATGATGGCGCCCACGGCGGAGCAATTGGACGCGTCGTTTCCCGAGTGCATGGTCTACGACCGGCCCATGGACCGGTTGAGCGGCGACTTCTTGTTTGTGGCTGAAAAGGACGACATGGCCTACCTCGCGGCATGCGACTGCACGGGGCACGGCATGAGCGCGGCGTTGATGACCGTGCTTGCGCGGGAGAAAATGTGGCAAGCCTTGAGCAAGGCGTCTGGACCTGCGCACCTGTTGACGCGTTTGGACGAGAAGTTCAGGGCGGCCATGATGAAGGGGGACACCCACGCCATGCGCGCCATCGGCATGGGTCTCGACCTCGGCGTGATCGCCTACAACCATCAGCTGCAGCAGATCCGCTTTGCGGGGGCCAAACGCCCGCTCTGGATCGTCCGCAACGGCAAGTTGCTCGAATTCAAAGGCACGTCCCGTTCCATTGGAGGCGCCTACTGGCGTCAGATTCCTTTTGTCGAAACCACCCTTCAGGTGCGTCCGGGCGACTCCATTTTCATGTTCTCGGACGGCGTGTCGGACCAGTTTGGCGGGCCCTACGACCGGAAGTTGAAGCTCAAGGGACTGCGAACCCTCATTCTGCTCCTCGCCGAATTGCCGCCCGCGGACCAGCACGAATTCATCAAGACGTGGCTCACGTCGTGGCAGGGAGACCTCCCGGCGACGGACGACCAGTTGCTCCTTTCTTTCAGGGTTCCGACCTTGGAGGAATGAAAAAGATCCTGCCCTTGTTGGTGGCCGCTGCGGTGGCCGGAGGTGTGGTGGCGTATTCGATGTACAACAAGCCGCACAAGGACTATGGCGCGGCAGAGGTGGCCCAAACCTGGACGTCCCACGACCTCGTCTCATGGTACAGCAGCCATCCCGCCGAGGACCATGCCCAATGGCAGGACAAGGTGGTGCTGGTCGAAGGCCCAGTGTCGTCCAACTCCGACCAAGGCGTCGTGCTGTCTCCAGGGGTGGCAGTGACTTGGGAGGTCGGCAAGGCCCCCACAGGCGCGTTGGAAGGGACGGTTCAAGTCAAAGGCCGAATCGTGGGGTTCGACGACTTGTTTGGCGAGGTTCGCCTCGACCACGCGCAGGTTGTCGACTGACGATCCAGACCATCTTCCCGTCCTCCATCCCGTCCTCCATCACGTCGTCCATCACGTCCGCCATCCGCCCCAAGGCTTGACGATTTCTTCATCTGTGCGTGTGGGAGGAACCCCGAAGTTTGTGCCATGCGCTTCACGCTTTTCTCCGCATCCGTCGCCTTCGGCATCTTGGCCGTGTTTGCGACTTCGTCCTGCACCTCCTCGACCCCCAACCTCATGAACGTGGATTCCTTGACCCCCGCGCTGGCCGCCACCGCATCGGAACTGTTGGCGGACACGGCCAGCGTGTCCGACGATCGCAAGCCTGAGCTTCAGGCCTTGGCCCAATGGGTGGCCGAGTCTTTGACGGCTGATGGGCAGGCCGACCTGATCTTCATTTGCACGCACAACAGCCGTCGCAGCCATCTGTCCCAGGTGTGGGCGCAAGTGGGCGCAGAGATGGCCGGGTTGAAGGGCGTGAGGACGTTCAGCGGCGGCACCGAAGCGACGGCCTGCAATTCACGCACCGTGGCCGCCATGGAACGCGCGGGCTTCGAGGTCGTTCCGGTCGACACCCTCCACGGGGCGAGCAACCCCACCTACGCGGTGAGCGCCATGCCGTCCGCCCAGCCTATGCCGTGCTTCAGCAAAACGTACGGGGACGACGCCAATCCCCAAGACGGTTTCGCGGCGGTGATGACGTGCAGCAGCGCGGACCGAGGTTGTCCTGTGGTGTACGGCGCAGCTGGACGCTTTGCCATCCCTTACGTCGACCCCAAGGTCAGCGATGGCACGCCGCAAGAAGCGGCCACGTACGACGCGCGGCTGCGCCAGATCGGAACAGAAATGCTGTACATGATGGGGCAAGTGGCCGAGCGCGTCAAGCGCTGACCATCGTCCACGCGTAGAACAGGCTGAAAGCGGTCAAAAAAGCAAGGCCGAGCCACGCCCAAACCCGCATCCCTCGACCAGGCCGAGCCTCTTGCGGAAAGGCCTCTGACGTCACAAGCCGCAGGTTGCACCACGCGATCACCGGTGCCACCAAGAAAGACAGCGTCGTGGCCAAGTCGACCAGCCCCTTGAGCTGGCCTCGGAACGCGAGCACAATCGCGAGTCCGCCTCCTGCCACAAGCAACAACGCGGCACGGTGAAGCGCTGGGCTCCGCGCCGAGTCTGTGGCCGCGGCCCACGCACGGTCCAAGCTGCGGGCGTACCCGTCGAGGACGGTGATGCACGTGCTGAACATGGCGCTGAACGCGGCAGCCCCCATGATCGGGGTGCTCCACGTTCCCATGGCCGACCCGTACATCGACACGATGCCGGAGGCAAAGGCGGCGCTGCCGTCCGGGAGGGGCGTGGCCGTCCGGTGCAACAGCAACGCGCCCATGGTCAGGAACCCCATGGCCAGGACCACGGAGATCGCGAACCCAGCGTTGAATTCGGTCAGGGTTTCGCGCAGGGTGGGGCGGTAGCCTGAAGCTTGGATGCGTTCCAACGTCCAAAAACTGTTCCACGCGCTCAAATCCACGGCCGTGGGCATCCAGCCCATCAACGCCACCACAAAGGCGAGTCCGGCGGGCGTGGTCCAGTCCCATTCGGCCAGTGGCGCCGTGGTGGCTGGTGGGGGAGACGCCACGGTCAGCGCCACGGCCGTGACCGTGGACACCAACAGCACACCCGCGAGGAGCTTGATGACCTTGTCCAGGGCGTTGAACTTCCCCACCCAAAGAAGCGCCGTGCATCCCACGAACAGGGCGACGGTGACGGACGACGTGAGCGGGGTCCCCGCCCGCGCCGACACCCCGAGCAGGTTGTCGAGGAAGGCCCCGGTCACCATGCCCACGGCCGCCATCACAAAGAAGCACGTCCCCAACGTCAGGGCGAGGTACATCCACGAGGCGCCTTTCCCGAGACGTCGAAACCCCTCGATGAGGGACTCGCCCGAGGCCGAGGCGTAACGCGAGCCAAACTCAAAAAACGGATACTTGGCCGCGTTGGCGGCGAGCACGGCCCACACCAGCCCAAACCCCGCCACGGCCCCTGCCCGTGTCGATTGCACGAGGTGGGACACGCCGATGCACGCCGAGGCGAACAGGATGCCAGGCCCCAACACCCGCAGCCATCGAGAGGTGGACGGAGAGGGGGTGTTGGCGGAGGCTTCAGGCATCAGTGCGGAAGGCCTTCGCCGTCAAGCGGGGTGTTGTCCTGGTCTTCGAGGTGGTCCAAATGGCGGTACGTCACGTACATCTTCCAGCCGACGATGGCTTTTTGGACACCGCTCAATCGGGTCAAATCTGGCGCCTTGTGGATGGAAGGCAGCAAGGCTTTGTTCAGCCGTGAAAGAAGGCCCCAAATGCTCATTCATTGGCGCTTTTGGAAGCCCCTTTGAAGTGGTCTTCCTTGTACTTGAACAAGACGTTGAACGTGGTCAAACTGCCGTAGATGCGGGTGATGTACTGTTGCAAGTTGACCTTGTCTTCGTC
>WTJL01000202.1:0-1821 GCA_011524845.1 Flavobacteriales bacterium
TGCACCTTGTCTGGATTGTTGGTCAACAAACGAATGGACGACCACCCCATCGCTGAGAGCATGTCGCCCGCCACGTCAAACCGTCGTGCGTCCCGCTGGTGCCCCAAGGCTTCATTCGCTTCGTACGTGTCCATCCCGCCGTCCTGGAGGTTGTACGCCTTCAGTTTCTCAATCAAACCAATGCCTCTTCCCTCCTGGCGCAAATAGATCACAGCTCCGCCCTCTTGGGCCACTTGTGCGAGAGACGCATCCAATTGAGGGCCACAATCGCACCTCAACGATCCCACCACATCGCCCGTCCAACATTCAGAATGAACCCGGACCAATGGATGCTTCGCTGCCTTCTTCTTGGAGCACAGCATCAAATGGGGCTGGTTCACCGAGCCACTGTCAAACGCGTGCACCTCGAACGGTCCAAATTCAGTCGGCAGTTGCGTGGACACCAAGGGTTTCATGGTGCGAAGATACCGCCGCGACCACGACCTCAAGCCATTCATGTTTGGTGGAGCACAAAAAAAGGGGAGCCGAAGCTCCCCTTTCTGTTGTTCTGTTCTATTCCAATCAGAGGCACGTCAATCCAAACGTGGCCAAGAACGCGAGCAAGTCACCCGTCGTCACAGAGCCGTCGCCGTCCAAATCAGCGGCGCAGTCGTTGGTTTGGGTAAACTCACAAGAGTTGTCGTCCACGTTGGCAATCGGGTTGTAGTTGCTTGCTGCATCGTAGATGCAACCGTACACGATGGCCGTGCCGCAGCTTCCGTCGTCTTCCGTAGCGTATGGGTTGTACTCCAAGAAGGCGGGATCGGTGCAACCAGACACTCCTGCTGGGCATGCCTCGCAGCTGTTCCAGCACACTGCATCCAACACCGTGTTCTCCGCGAAGGTCAAGGTGCGGTTCGTGAACCCGTCAATCGTGCTCGTGCACGCCGTTCCTTCAGCGAATTCCTCCTGGTCGGTCCAGCCGTCCACGGTGAACTTGTACTCGATGGTGCCAGCTGGCAACGTCAACGTGATCTCGTAGATGTTGTCGCCGTCGGCATCCAACATCTCCGTGCAACCGCCGCACCATCCGTTGAATGAACCGTTGAGGTTCACGGTGGTGTACGATCCACCGTAGCCGTCCATGTTCACGCGGAACGTGATGTCGGCAGGTGTGGCTTGATCTTCACAAGCTGAGCAGCTTCCGAAGGTGTCAGAAGCGGTCATGCCCGCCTCGATTTGACGGTTGGCGTAACCAGCGAAGTCGGTCACAGGCGCGCAGTCCGCACCGGCCACCATGTCGTCCACCAATTGCTCCTGGTCTGCGAATCCGTCGATGCCGTACTTGTACTCCACCGTGCCGGTCAAGCCGTCGATGGCCACAGAGTAAATGCCGTCGCCGTCCGCGTCGGTCAACTGGTTGTACCCGTCGTTCGCGCACCAACCGCACCATGGGCCGGTCACAAACACCTCAGCAAAGGTCGAAGAGCCGTTCAAGGTGGCGCCAGCAGCGTCCACACATGACATGTCGACGTTGAACGTCGTGCTCGCACCCATGGGCACACATGCAGAACAGCTGTTGAAGCACACCACATCGAGGGTCTCAGCCAATCCTGAACGCTCGTGCGTGCGGTTGAAACCGCCCACACCGTTGGCCACACCGCAACCGAGTGCGGCGAAGTCTGCGTTCTCTTCGCCAGAGTACACCGCCATGCTGTCCACCACCGTCAAGCCGTTGTTGAACTTGTACTGGAAGGACGCAGGACCGGAAATGTTGACCGTTGCGGTCCAGATGCCGTCGGCATCGCTGTCGTCCATGGCGATGGCACCAAACTGCCATGC
>WTJL01000202.1:1921-5904 GCA_011524845.1 Flavobacteriales bacterium
GCGAGGTACATGCCGTCAGCGGCCACCGTGATGTTGTCGGTCAACACCGTGAAGGTCACTTCTTCTGTGGGCAAGGAGCTGCCGCAAGGCGTGCATGCACCGAAGCACACGGCATCCAACACGGCATCCTCAGCACCCACGGTGTAGCCGCGGTTGCCGTTCACCGCGCACGCCACGGGAATAGACTCGTCCAAGCCCCAGTTGGGACCGTTGATGAACTTGTACTCCACAGCTTCGCCTTCTGCGATCATGGCAGTGTATTCCCACACGTCGTCGCCGTCGTCGTCCGTCATGGCTGTAGCACCAGCAGACCAGCCTTGGAAGTTGCCTGCGATGAACACACCAATGGGGTTGGTGTCCTGCTCACCCATGTCCACACGGAACGTAATGGCACGGTCTTGACCTCCTGTCACAGGAGCGCAAGCGTCGCAGCTGTTGTAGCACACCGCGTCCAACGTGGTGGTTTCAGTCACGTCAATCGTACGGTTGGTGAAACCGTCGATGGTGGACGTGCAAGGATCTCCCTCTGTGAATTCCTCCTGTGCCGTCCATCCGTCCAAGGTGAACTTGTACTCGTGGGTACCAGGAGTCAAAGGAATGGTGATCGTGTACACGCCATCCGCGTCGTCGTCCGTCATCACAGCGCACGCGCCGCACCAGCCGTTGAATCCGCCGTTGATGTTCACCTGGCCATACGTGCCAGCGTACTGGCTCATGTCCACCTGGAACGTCACGTCCACTGCAGCAGGAGCTGGAGCGTCGTTGCACGTGCCATCGCAAGTGCCGTAGAAATCGTTGGTGGTCGAACCAGCCTCCACTTGGCGGTTGGCGTAACCAGCAAAATCAGTGATTGGAGCGCAAGAGGCACCGTCCACCATGTCGTTGACCAAGTTCTCTTGGTCGGCAAAGCCGTTGATCGCGTACTTGTATTCCACCGTGCCCGTCAAATCGGGGACAGTCACAGAGTACACACCGTCGCCGTCGTCGTCGGTCATGGTGTTGTACACGTCGTTCGCGCACCATCCGCACCATGGGCCAGTCACAAACACGTCTGTGAAATCGGCAGGGGCACACGTCATGTCCACGTTGAACGTGACACCCATGTCGCCACCACCCGTTCCGCCCGTCTCGCAAGCGTCGCAGCTGTTGTAGCAAACCACACCTGGGCTTGCTCCACCTTCCACCACGTCCCAGACGCGGTTCACGAACTCACCGGGAGGCAACGTGCACGCTTCAGAGCCGTCAAACTGCTCAGCAAGTGCCCAATCGCCGTTGCCCAAGAACTTGTACTCTTGTGCACCTGGCTCCAAAGCCAAGGTGATGGTGTACACACCATCGCCATCGGAATCGTCCATGAAGTTGGCTGCGTTGTTCCAGCCGTTGAATGTGCCTGCCATGGACACTGACGTGTAGCCTGTGCCATTGACGTCCACAGAGAACGTCACGTCAACCGTGGTCACGGCCACGATTTCGTCGTTGCAGGTGCCATCGCACGTGCCGTAGAAGTCGTTGGCAGTGCCGTTTGCCTCAATCTGGCGGTTGGCGTAGCCTGCGAAATCGGTGACAGGAGCGCAAGAGGCGCCGTCCACCATGTCGTTGATCAAGTTTTCTTGATCGGCAAAACCGTTGATCGCGTACTTGTACTCCACCGTGCCCGTCAAGTCGGCCACAGTCACGCTGTACACACCGTCCCCGTCAGGGTCGGTCATCGTGTTGTACACATCATTGGCGCACCAGCCACACCATGGGCCGGTGACGAAGACGTCTGTGAACCCTTCTGGGGCACAGGTCATGTCAACATTGAATGTGGTTTGACCTTGAGCGGTCCACGCAAACAATGCCGACAAAAGCAAAAAAGAATAACGCATGTGATTTGGAAATAGGAACAATGGGTTGACGATGACACACCTTACGGATTCGACCAAAAGCGTTAAATCGCCGATGAGGAGACATTTTCCTCGGACCGAAAGATACGAAATGCTTCAGAAAGTGTCAAAATCACACCCCCTTCATTTGTTCACATGTGCCCGGACAACTTTCATTCAGTCCTCGACACATATTCAAGCCAAACCATAAGGACCGCCATCGGCAGTCACCCCTTGTCTAGAACACCCGCAGAGACTGGCGTCTTACGCCTCTTCGGCCGAAATCAACAAATTGCTCGCAGCAGCCAGCCACAAACTTCCGCCTGCAATGACCATGGTCTTGACGACATCACCGGAAAACAGCAGGTTGTTGAGCCAGACAATGCCGCCGAGGGCGGCCAAGATTTGGGGCAACACAATGAACATGTTGAACACCCCCATGCCCACCCCCATTTTTCTCGAGGGCACGGCGCCAGACAACATGGCGTAAGGCATGCTGAGGATGCTGCCCCACGCAACGCCGATGCACGCGAAACTGGCGTTCAACCAGTGGGACGTTTCAGGCGTCCACCACGACATGGACACAAACCCCAAGCCACCAATGGCCAAACTCACAAGGTGGGTCCAACGACGGTTCAATCCCTTTCTTGACGTCCACACAGAAAGCAGAAGCGCGAAAGCCATGCTGCTCAACCCGTACATGCCCATGGCGCTGGACACCGCGTTCGCCGCCTGATCGTACGCCAATCTTTGCACGTCATAGTCCGCCGCACCAGCCGCAGGCAGTGGCGCCTGGAAGACCGCTTCGGTCAACGCGGGAGTGGCAAACGACCACATGGTGAAAAACGCGAACCAGCTGAAAAACTGGACCACCCCCAATTTGGCCATGACGGAAGGCATGCCCTTAATGAAGTCCAAAATCTCCGTCAATCCAGACCCTTCAGCAGCATCCTCTTCCTCACCTGCACCCAACACTTCGGGGGGATCTTCCGTGGTCGTGAACACCGTCACCAAAATGCTGGCCAAAAAGACGGCCGCACCGATGGCGAACGACACGTAGACACTTTGCGGCAACTCTCCTGCACCTGCCTCGTTGGACACGCCCAACTGAGTCACAAACCAAGGCAAATTCGAGGCGATCCACGTGCCAATGCCGATGATGAGGGTTTGCAACACAAAGCCGTAGCTCCGTTGCGACTCTGGCAGTTTGTCTGCGACCAAGGCCCGGAAAGGCTCCATGCTCACATTGATGCTGGCATCGAGCACCCACAAGAATCCTGCAGCCATCCACAATTCACTGCTGTAGGGCACAAAAAACAACGCCACCGAACTGAGAACTGCACCAATCAAAAAGAAGGGCCGGCGCCTCCCCCACCTCGGGTGCCACGTGTTGTCACTGAGGTACCCAATGATGGGCTGCACCAAAAGGCCCGTCAACGGGGCGGCAATCCAAAGCATCGGAATCTCATCCTTGCTCGCGCCCAGGGTTTGAAAAATTCGTGACATGTTCCCCCCCTGAAGGGCAAAACCAAATTGAATCCCGAGGAATCCAAAGCTCATGTTCCAGATTTCCCAGAACCCCAGTTTACGCTTTTCCATGATTGTGTTGTCGCAGGTGTGTGCTGGCCTCGGCCAGTTCGTGTGCAATATACACTAAGTGCATGTGCGCGAGCGTACGGACAAAAAAAAGCGCCGACCGCAAGGCCGACGCTTTCCATCCTTCAAGGAGAAGGATGCGTCCATTGTTGAATCAGAGGTCTGAACAAGCCTGACCGAAGGCAACCAAGAAGTCGAGAAGGTCAGCCGATCCAATTTCGCCGTCGCCGTTGGAATCGAACGGGCAAGCGCCACCTGAGCATGGCTCAAACACGCAAGATCCGTCGTCGTTGTTGGCGTAAGGAATGTAGTTCTCTGCCGTGGCGTCCGTGCAGCCGGAGAAGATGCAAGACCCGTCTTCCGCCGTGTTCACTGCGTCGTAGTTGTCCGCACCAGGGTACGTGCAACCCGTCGCCACACATGAACCGTCGTCGTTGTTGGCCGCAGGATCGTAGTTCTCAGCGTTGGGGTTGGTGCAACCGCTGATGATGCAAGAGCCGTCGTCGTTGTTGGCCGCAGGAT
>WTJL01000190.1 GCA_011524845.1 Flavobacteriales bacterium
CTGAAAATCAAAGGAATAAGATGATTCGCAACATCGCAATCGGCTTCGGCTTGGCATGTCTCACTGTGGGACAGGCCTTTGGCCAGCAAGACCCTCAGATGACGCAATGGTTCAATGACCTCGCCGCATTCAACATCGGCGCTGCGGGGGAAGACGACCTCACGCACGTCAACGCGTGGTACCGCAACCAGTGGATGGGCGTCAATGGCGCCCCGGTCACGACCATGATCAACGTCAACACCAAAGCGGGATTCATTCCCGGTGCGTTGGGGGTGCAGTTGTACCAAGACGAGATTGGTCAAGAATCCAACACCATGGTGAAGTTGGGCTACGCGTACCACCTGCCCACATTGTCCAATGGCGCGCACGTGGGCATTGGCTTGAACGTTTCGTTGTTCAGCAAAAGCTTTGACGCCAACTGGATTGCGGTCGACGGTGTGGCCAACGACCCCGCCATCCCCACCAGCAACGGTTCGGGAACTTCAACCGATGTGGACCTTGGCATCTTCATGCGGAAAGGCAAGGAGTACTACGCCGGATTGAGCATGACGCACCTCGCAGAAGTGCAGATGCAATCCTTGAACATTGTCCCCACCCGCCACTACTACTTCATGGGCGGCTACAACTACCCCTTGAGCGGTGACGCCTTGGTGTTGCGCAGCAACGTGTTGGCCAAGACCGACTTGAACGCCACCGCGGTGGACGTCAACGTCAACGTGTTGTGGGAAGACCTCGTTTGGGGTGGATTGACGTGGCGTCCAGGCGACGCCGTCGGTCCGTCTGCCGGCATCCAATACAGCGTGTCGAAAAAAGAAGGCATCACAACGAGCGAGCAAGTGTTCAAGCTTGGTGCCGCCTATGACCTGACAACCAGCGAACTGAATGCGTACACCCCTGGATCGGCTGAGCTGTTCCTCTCCTACGCCTTCAAATTCATCACGACTCCGGTCGAAAACAAGTACGCCAACCCTCGATTCCTCTAAGACACACGAAACCATGTCTGTCGAGCGTTGTTGTTACGCCTAACAACCTGCAAGAAATCCAATCCATGAAAAAGCTCCTGATGATCCTCTTGGCACCCGTCTTCCTGTCGGCGTGCTACATGGGACCCCAGGGCGAACTGGTGGGGGTGCAACCCCGTCAGTACTGGGAACAGTCCAATCCCTATGGGATGAACTACATCCACTTTGGCTCCTACACCATGGGGCCAAGTGACCAGGACGTGCCCTTCGCCTTGAACACGCGCTCCAAAACGGTGACCATTCCACCGTTCTACATGGACGTGCACGAAATCACCAACAACGAGTACCGTCAGTTCGTGCACTACGTGCGTGATTCGTTGTACCTCCAAACCTTGGCGGACAACGACGACGACCGCTACTACATCGCGGAAAACGCCCGTGGCCAAGAATTGGACCGATTCATCGACAAAGGCTTCCTCTTGAACTGGGAAGAGCCCATCGACTGGGAAGATGAAGACATTTTTGACTTGTTGTACGACGAATTCTTCCTTCAGGGGTCAGACCAGTTTTACAACCGTCGTGAACTCGACACCCGGAAGCTCAACTACCGTTACTACTGGGTGAACTTGGACGAAGCCGCACGCAAGGGCGGGCGTGACGAGGAGTACGGAGAGGTCAACACCTTGAACCAGCTCCACTCAACGCGTCGCCACAGCGACCGCGCCCAGTTCGTGGTGGAAGAAATCATCAACGTGTATCCCGACACCTTGGTGTGGATCCACGACGCAACCTACGCGTACAACGAACCCTACGCCGAGATGTACTTCTGGCACCAAGCGTTCGACGACTACCCCGTGGTGGGTGTCACCTGGGGGCAAGCCAAGGCGTTCAACGCATGGCGCACCCAGATCATGAACGAATGGAAGCAGAAGAACAACGAAACGTTTGTTCAGCGCTTCCGCTTGCCCTCTGAGGCAGAATGGGAATACGCTGCCCGTGGCGGTCGCAACCTTGCGCCGTTCCCATGGGGCGGACCTTACGCACGGAACCAGCAGGGATGTGTGTTGGCCAACTTCAAGCCCATGCGCGGCGACTACGTGGAGGACGCCAACGCCTACACTGCTCCGGTGGAATCCTACAGCCCCAACGACTACGGCTTGTACAACATGAGCGGAAACGTCGCCGAGTGGACCAACACCGCCTTCGACGAGACGGTGTACGACTTCTCTTGGGACCTCGCTCCTGACTACGTCTACCACGCCAAAGTGGACGATCCCCCTGCCCTCAAGCGGAAGGTCATTCGCGGCGGTTCTTGGAAGGACATCGGGTACTACTGCCAAACAGGTACCCGAACCTTCGAGTACAGCGACACCGCCAAAGCCTACATCGGCTTCCGTTCCGTCATGTCCTACCTAGGGCGCGGCAAGTCCGGATTGCCCGAAGAATGGAATTGATGTCTGGGGTGTGACTTGAAACCACACACCCTCTTTGAAAATAAAACCAACCTGCACAGCGTTAGCTGAATCGAAACCAACACAAAACCGTAACCATGAAACCAGGAAGCAAGCAGTGGAAGAACTTTATGGCCAAGCTCTACGGATGGGGCGCCGCCATCGTGATCATTGGCGCTTTGTTTAAAATCCAACACTGGGAAGGCGCCTCGTTGATGCTCATCCTGGGTTTGGGTACGGAAGCCTTCATTTTCTTCATGTCTGCGTTTGAAAAGCCGCACGAAGAACCCGATTGGTCGTTGGTGTACCCCCAACTCGCCACAGGCGAAGGAGCGGACAAGACGCCCACTCAACAACTCGACGACATGTTGTCCAAGGCCAACATCGACACGGAGGTCATCTCCAAGCTTGGCGATGGCATGCGTCACCTTGGTGAGCAGGCTTCCAAGATGGGAGAAGTGGCCGACGCTTCTGTGGCCACCAAAGGATACAGCGATGCCTTGGTGAAGGCTTCGAACCGCGTGGACGAATTGAGCTCCACGTACGAGGAAGTGAGCGAAGGCTTGACGGGCTTGGTGAAAGCCAGTGCGGAAGGTGCTTCAACGGGTGCTGGTTTGGCCAAGATGAACGAGAACTTGAACTCGCTCAACAGCATGTACGAAGGTCAGCTTCAGCAACTGGAGCAAAACAAGCAGCTCTTCGAAGGCATGGGCGAACTCGTCCAAAACCTCAACGACTCCATCGACGACACCAAAGTCTACAAGGAGAACATTTCTGAGCTCGCGAAGAACTTGGCTTCTCTCAACACGGTGTACGGCAACATGCTGAACGCCATGGGTGGCGGACGCAGCTAAGCCCTGAGCCATGGCCGGAGGAAAAGAAACACCGCGTCAGAAGATGATCGGGATGATGTACCTCGTCCTGACCGCACTTTTGGCCTTGAACATCTCCAAAGAAGTCCTGAATGGCTTCGTGAAAGTGGAGAACAGCTTGCAAGACACGCAGCACACCTTGAAAGGAAAGGTGCAGGAAACCTTCACCACGCTTGAGGTGAAGTACGCCCAGAACAAAGAGAAGGTGGGTCCTTTCATGGACAAGGCCCGCGACGTGCGCGACCGCAGCGACAACTTGGTGAATTACATCACCCAGTTGAAAGGACGTTGCATGGCCACGTCCGAAGGCAAATACGACGACGCTGTTGCCAACGATTTTGCCGACTTCATTGGCAAAGACGAGAACGGCATGGACACGACCATCAACTTGGCCGTGATTCAGAAAAAGGACGAGTACCAGGAACTCACTGCGTTCATGGTCGGGTCCGAGCCCCAGAACCCCAAGTTTGACGAGAACGATCCCTGGAGTGCCGCGGCCCTTCGCAAGAACATCGAGGCGTACAAGGACTACCTCAAGGAGATTCGCTTGGTAGACAGCCAAGGCAACACCCGCGAACTCCCTGAGTACATCAAAGTTCAATTGGACGACCGTTTCACCTTCGAAAATGAAATGGAAGACGGCAAAGAAGTGACCTGGGAAGCGGCCAACTTTTTTGACGTGCCTCTCGCGGCAGTGATGCCTCTGATGTCCAAGATGATTGTGGACGTGCAGGATGCGCAGGAAGATGTCCTTTCATGGCTCCTCGGCGGCATTGAGGCGAAATCGTACAAGTTCACCAACCTCATGCCCCTCGTGGTGCCTGAGTCCAACTACATCCTGCGTGGAGATTCCTTCCGGGCGGATGTGTTGCTCGCAGCCTACGACGCCACCAACGCCCCTGACATTTTTGTCGACGGTGACAAATGGGACGGCCGCGACTCCACCATGTTGGAGTTCGAGGGTCTCGAAGGGTTGACCATCGGATCTGACGGCATGGGAAAGCTCCGCATTCCCACGCGCGGCATGAGCCTCGGAGACATGAACTTCAAAGGCCTCATCCGTTACCAAGGTCCAGACGGAAACATCGAGCCGTACACCTTCTACACGCCCACCATCACCGTGGCGGAGCCTGCCCTTGTGGTCTCCCCCACCAAGATGAACGTGTTCTACCGCGGGGTGCCCAACCCTGTCGAGGTGTCTGTGCCAGGTGTGGCGCAAGACAAGATTGACGTTCGCATCGACGGCGGACACAAAATCAAGAAGCAACCTGACGGGTCGTACATCGTGGAACCCAGCTCCAACAGCTCGGTGCGCGAAGCGAACATCACCGTTTCTGCGGAATTGCCCGATGGCACAAAGAAGTCCTTGCCCGCCAAGAACTTCCGCGTGAAGCGCATTCCTGACCCTGTCGCCTTCTGGACGGGAAAGAAGCCCACGGACAAGGGCATCACGAAAGCGGAAGTGTTGTCGTTTGCCCCTGTGGCTGCGCGCATGGAAGGCTTTGACTTTGACGTTCAGGTTCGAGTGAAGAGCTTCACCCTTCGCATCTCGAAGGACGGAGCGTTCTCCGACTTGCCTTCTGGAAACAACCGCATCACCCCCGACCAACAAGAAGCGTTGAAGCGGGTGCGTCGCGGCAACATCATCTACTTGGAAGACATCCTGGTGTCCATGCCTGACGGGACGGAGCGCGATCTGCCCCCAATGAAATTGAAGATCACCGGTTAACTTATACGCCATGAAACAGTTCCTGTGCACCTGTTTGACTTTGACGCTCGCGTTGTTTGCCTTCGTGCAACAAGGCGTGGCTCAATCACCCAACGTGTTGGACGGCGCCTACGTGAAGGAAACCAACCTCACCAAGCGCGTCATCCCCTACCCCCACCTTCGGGAGGCCGATGTGATGTACAAGCGTCGCATCTGGCAGGAGATTGACCTCCGTCAGAAGTTCAACCACCCGTTCTACTTCCCCTTGGACCCCATCCAGGACCGTCAGAACCTCTTTGACGTCATCCGTGAAGCCCTTTTGGTAGAGGGATCCCTCGTGGCCTACAGTGCGGGACCGCTGGGCACAGACGACGAATTCACCTTCCCCCTGTCCGCAGACAGCATCCGGAAGATTTTGAATCCCGTCACCCTTGTGAAGCAATACGACGACTTCGGTGAAGTCATTGGTACCATCCAGCAGAGCAACGAACTGTCTTCTGACAAGATCACGCGCTACCGCATCAAGGAAGACTGGATTTGGGACCGTCAGCGCAGCGAGCGTTACGTGCGCATCCTCGGCATCGCGCCCATGATGGAGGACTTCGACATCGACGGGAACAGCGTGGGCTTCCGCCCCTTGTTTTGGCTGTACTACCCAGAGTGTCGTTACGTCTTCGCGAACAGCGAGGTCTACAACATGTTCAACGACGCCCAGCGCCGCACGTACGAAGACCTGTTTCAGAAGCGCTACTTCTCAAGCTACATCGTGAAGGAGGACAACTCTTTCAACCGAACCATCGTGTCCTACGCTCGCGGATTGGACGCCCTTGCGGAGTCGGAGCGCATCCAACAAGAGCTCTTCAACTTGGAGCACGACATTT
>WTJL01000047.1 GCA_011524845.1 Flavobacteriales bacterium
TGGTTACTTTTGCCCCTGAATTCACAACACACATGCGCATATTTTCTACCATGCTCGCTGTCGTTCTCCTCGCGGGATGCAGCTTGCCCAAAATGATCAAGACGGTTGAGGACATCAACCTCGAAGTCAGCCCCTCTCCCGTTGTCCTCCAAGGCGACGACGTCACCATCGACATCACAGGAAAGTTCCCCCCCAAGTACTTCGCCAAGAAGGTGACGGTGGCCGCCACTCCAGTGTTGGTGTGGGACGGCGGAGAAGCCGCTTTCGAAACGGCCAACTACCAAGGCGAAGACGCAGCCGGCAACGGCACGGTCGTGAGCTGGGAGAATGGCAAGTCGTTCAGCTACACCGCCACCGTTCCTTACGAAGCGGCCATGAAGGACAACGCCCGCCTCGAGTTGCGCATGGCTGGTGCCCAAGGTGACAAGACCGGGGAGTTCCCCGCGATCGAGCTCGCGCTCGGCGTCATGGCCACCCAAGACTTGGTCCAGCCCGACGAGCAGTTCGTGATCGCTCCTGACAACTTCCAGCGCGTCATGACCTACGTTCAAGACGTGACCGTGAACTACGGATACCAAAGCAGCTACGTCAAGAGCAACGAATACCGCGACGAAGACTGGAAAGCCGCCAAAGACCTCATCGCCTTGGCCGCCTCTGCGGACAGCGTCAGCGTGATCAGCGTGGCCACCACCTCGTACGCCTCTCCTGAAGGTGAAATCACTTTGAACGAAGACCTCGCCATGGACCGCGCCAACAGTGCCAACAAGGCGGTGACCCGCGAGCTTGGTCGCAAGAAGATTGAGCTCGAAGAGTCTGCCGTTCGTGCGATGCCCAAGGGCGAAGACTGGGAAGGCTTCAAGAAGGCCATGCGCGCTTCAGACATCGCCGACAAGGATTTGATCTTGCGCGTCCTCGAGATGTACAGCGACAAGAACAAGCGCGAGGAGGAAATCAAGAACATCGCGAAGACGTACAAGGAAATCGAAGACCGCATCCTCCCTGACCTCCGCCGCTCACAAGTGGCCATCACCTACACGGTGGAAGGCTACACCGACGAAGAGCTCACAGATTTGTGCAAGAACAACGCCGATGTGTTGACGGTCGAAGAATTGCTCTTCGCAGCCACCTTGTTTGAAGACTTGAACGACCAACTCGAGGTGTACCAAAACACCGCCCGCGTGCACGGCGACGACTACCGCGGACACAACAACGTGGGGGTGACCTTGATGGCACTCGGCCGCATGAAGCAAGCAGAGGAAGCGTTCAACGCCGCCAAAGCCCTCGCTGCCAACAACGGAACGGTGAACACCAACCTTGGCGCCATCGCCCGTCAAAACGGCGACACCGATGCTGCGGAGACGTACTACGGCAAGGCAAGCGGAGGTTCTGAGTTGAGCTACAACAAAGGCGTGCTCGCCATCACCCAAGGCAACTACGGCCGTGCCATTTCCAACATGGGAAGCAACAGCACCGCCAACCTCGCCTTGGCCAAGATCCTCAACGACGACGCCAACGGCGCACGCACCACGTTGGAGAACTCTGGCGACGACAGCGCCATCACCAGCTACCTTCTCGCCGTGTGTGCAGCCCGCCTCAAAGACGCTGCCGGTGTGAAGAAGCACGTGGAAGCGGCACTCGCCAAGGATCCCACGTTGCGCGACCGTGCCCAAAACGACTTGGAGTTCCGCAACTACAAGTCTGCGCTCGGCATGTGAGCCTCTCGAATTCAGAACGCAAAAGCCCCGCCGATTGGCGGGGCTTTTTGTTGCACTCCAGTCAAGGGCCGAAACGTGGGCCGATCACGTGTGGCGCATGTGAAGGGCCGCTTGCCAGAGGTACACTCCCGCGCACACGCTGACGTTGATGCTTTGCTTGACCCCGTATTGGGGCATCTCCACCACGAGGTCACACGCCTCCAGGACGTCTGGCGCCACCCCTCTTACCTCGTTGCCAAGCACCAAGGCCCAGCGCTCTCCCTGAACGGGCTTCCATTCCTGCAACGCCACGCTTTCAGGAGCTTGCTCCACGGCCGCCACCTTCCACCCTTCCGACTGAAGCTGCTTCACCGCCTGCAGGGTGGCGTCGTGGGCGGTCCAAGGAACATGGTCACTGGCCCCCAAGGCGCTCTTCAAAATGTCCCGATGCGGCGGGTGGCATGTGATGCCACACAGGTCCAAGCCATCGATGCGGAAAGCGTCGGCGGATCGAAAGCAGGCCCCGACGTTTTGGCCACTTCGAATGTTGTCCAGGACCAGGCGCAGCGGCAACCGCTCTGCCTGTCCAAACGCTTCCGCCGAGAGGCGCTCTCCGAGGCCCTGAGCTGGCATTATTTGATGCGCAGGCTGTACGGCAAACGGGCTTGGATGGGGTCGCCTGTTTCCACCATGCGACGAACTTGCCACAATTCCTGAAGCAACTCCTCTTCGACGCCTGTGAATCCAAGTGCCTGCAAGCCGGCTTCGACGCCGGTCAAGTCTTCCACGAAGGACTCGAAGGGGTCTTTCGCTTCAGGCAACGCCACACGACGAATGTCGTCTTGTTCGATGCTCGCCAGTTGGGCGGCGTGCGCGACAGCGTAGTCCAAATCGCCAATCTCATCCACGAGGCCGTTCTCAAGGGCGTCGTTCCCGGTCCACACGCGGCCACGCGCGAGTTCTTCGACACGCTCACGGGTCATGTTTCGGCCTTCGGCCACACGCTGGGTGAACGCATCGTACACCTCTGTCACGCTCTCGTTGATCGCGGCAAGCGCCACGGCATCGGGTGCGAACAGGCCATCGGGCTGTCCGGCGTGGTCGTGAAGGGCCACCTCGTCGAAGGTGATGCCCACGTGCTCTTCCAACATGCCGCCGAGGTTGGGAATCATCCCAAACACCCCAATGGACCCTGTGATGGTGGTCGCGTTGGCGAAGATGTGGTCCGCAGCACAGCTGATGTAGTATCCGCCAGATGCCGCGAGGTCGCTCATGCTCACCACAAACGGCTTGCCTGCTTCCTTTAGCAACACGGTCTCGCGCCAAATCACGTCGCTTGCCAGGGCGCTTCCCCCAGGTGAGTTCACGCGAAGCACCACCGCCTCCACGTCGTCGGCCAACCGCGCCTCTCGCAGGGCGGTTGCGATGGTCTCTGACCCAATGGTAGAGGCGTCTCCTTCCCCGCTCTCGATCGCACCGACCGCGTAAATGACGGCCACGTTTCCACCGAGCTCGGTTTGGTCCTCGTCTTCTTCCTCTTCTTCCATCTCTTCCAAGGCAGCAGTGAACGCTTCCACTCCACCGAGGAAACGCTCCGCCAAGGTGTACTCGCTCAGTGAAATCAACTCAGGCTCTTCACCGTCCAACTTTTCCTCGAGCAGAGCCATCAGCTCGTCCTCGTACAGCATGCCATCCACAAGCCCTGCGTCCACAGCGTCTTGCGGGCCGCGAATGGCGAGGCGGTTGGCGAGGTCGTCGAGGGTGCCTTCTTCCAAGTTTCGGGCCGTCTCCACATCGGTCGCCATGTCCCACCAGAACCCTTCGAGCAACGCAGTGAGCTGCTCGCGGTTGGCCTCGCTGAAGTCTTTCCGGAGGTACGGCTCCACGGCACTCTTGTACTTGTTGTCGGGTCCGCGAACCACCGTGACGTCGATGCCGAGCTTCTCGAACATGCCTGGGTAGAACATGCTTTGGCTGCGAAGGCCGTTCAAGGTCATGCCGCCTTGGGGGTGCAAGTACACCTCGTCCGCGGCAGTGTTGAAGTGCAACGCGCGCTGGCTCATGGTTTCAGACCACGCCACGATGAACTTGTTGCTGTCCTTCAGAATTTCCAACCCCGCGCGGAGATCCTCCATCATGGCTGGCATGACCGAAACGTCGGCCACGTTGAGCAAAACGCCTTCGATTTGATCGTCCTCGGCGGCGCGCTCAAAGGCATCCAAGATTTGGTTGAGGCCCACCTGCATGTTGGGTTCCAATCCGCCCAAGCCAAACGAAAACGGCACGTCGTTGCCGCCGCGCTCCACAATGGGTGCATTCAACGTCACCTTCAACACGTTGGCGTCGTCGAGCTCGATGTCGGCTCCTGCCATGGGGTCGGCGTCCGCCAACGCGCCCACCAATCCGCCCACGAGGACTCCGACAAAAATGAAAATCAAGACCGTGCCTGCCACGAGCAGGCCCAAGGTTGAGCCGATCGCTGAGCTCAAGATGTTTTTACCAAATGAAGACATGGCCGCAAAAGTAGGCCAAGCCCTACGATTGGGGCTACCTTGGACCCCAACGACTGTGAAGACCATGAGGACTGTCTATTTGGGGCTTGGAACGAATCTGGACGACCGCGACGCTTGGCTCGATCAAGGGCTGCGCCTTCTCGAAGACGCTTTGGTGGAGCGACGGGCCGTGGTGTCCATGTCGTTGTCCGCACGCTACGAAACCGAGGCGTGGGGCATGGCCCCCGGCACGCCCGCCTTTCTGAACATGGTGGCAGCCGTGGAAACTCCCTTGCCCTTGCCCGAGCTGTTGGCACTGGGATTGGAGGTGGAGCGTGAATGTGGTCGTGTGCGCGATCCCCAAGCCCAAGGCTACACCAACCGCACCCTCGACATGGATGTCCTGTGCACCTCCACGGGTGAACGATGTGCGCCCGGCGACGGGCTCGACCTGCAGGTGCCCCATCCGCGCATGATGTCGCGACGCTTTGTGCTTCAGCCCTTGGTGGACGTCGCCCCCGATTTGGTCGTGGAAGGACAAGCCATCCAAGATGCGCTGGACGCATGTCCCGCAGAACCTGCAGTGGTGCTGCGACGCGAAGAACCCGCAGACAACCACTGAAGGCATGTACGCGAGCTTGGCCATTGAAGGAGGCATTGGTGCCGGCAAGACCACCTTTTCGACGTGGTTGGCCCAAGATCTGGGTGCGGAACTGATGTTGGAGCGGTTTGAAGAGAACCCCTTCCTCGAGAAGTTCTACGACAACCCCGAGGCGCATGCCTTCAGCGTGGAGCTTTCGTTTTTGGCCGACCGCTACAAGCAGATGCAAAGCGCCATCCTCAGCCGCAACCTCTTCAAGCAGCAGATTGTGGCGGATTACAGCTTTGCCAAGAGTTTGATCTTCGCCAAGGTCAATTTGCCCAAAGACGAATTCAAGCTGTTCAACACCATGTTCCAAATGATGGCGGCGCAGTTGCCGCAACCGGAGGTCATCGCCATCCTCGATCCGGGACGGGTTCGGCAAGAGGCCCAAATCGTCCAACGCGGTCGGGACTACGAACAAAACCTGCCCAAGGGCTACCTCGACCGCGTGGCCAAGGGCTACGAAGCGCATTACCGCCACCACCGCGGTGCGCGGGTGTTGTGGGTCGACACGTCGGCGCTGGACTTTGTGGCGCGGCCAGAGGAATTGACCGTGCTGCGGGACGCGATTCTAACCCCGCGAAAGCCAGGGGTCCATCGCATTGTGGCACGGCCCTAACTTCACGACATGGCCCACTTGAAGAACGCGTTTATCGATTTGGCGGAATGGCCCGAGTTGGAGGAAATCCAGCTTGTTCCTGTGCTTCCCTCTTACGCCAAAGCGCGGGCGCTGGTGTGGGGTGTGGTGACGTTGGGCGTGGGGCTGGCCTTTGCTGCCCCCCTTGCCGCCATTGCAACCTGGGGGGACAAGGCGCCCCCGCGGGCGCTGTGGTTCATTTTTGGCGGTCTGTGGTTGCTGTCCATGGGGTGGTGGGCGTTGGAAGAATGGAAAGGATGGCCCCTGCGAGGCTACCTCGTTCGCGACCGCGATGTGGTGTACCGCCGTGGGTGGTGGTCCCGGACGGTCACAGCTGTGCCTTTCACCCGGATCCAGCACAGCGAAATTCAACAAGGACCGATGGGACGTTGGTGGGG
>WTJL01000156.1:0-4076 GCA_011524845.1 Flavobacteriales bacterium
GGGCGACCACAAACTGCACGTGAATCCCACCGGCAAGTTTGTCATTGGCGGTCCCCACGGAGACACTGGACTGACGGGGCGCAAGATCATTGTCGACACCTATGGAGGAAAGGGAGCCCATGGAGGCGGAGCCTTCAGTGGCAAGGACCCTTCCAAGGTGGACCGCTCCGCAGCCTACGCCACACGTCACATCGCCAAGAACTTGGTGGCTGCAGGGGTGTGCGACGAAGTGTTGGTGCAGGTGGCGTACGCCATTGGGGTGGCTGATCCTGTCGGCCTGTACGTGAACACCTATGGGACGAGCAAGGTCGACGTGGAAGACGGTGTGATTGCCGAGCGCATCGCGCACATCTTCCCGATGCAGCCTTACCACATCGAGCAACGCTTCAAGTTGCGCACGCCGATCTACACCGAGACGGCCGCGTACGGCCACATGGGGCGTCCCAGCGAGGTGGTCACCAAGCAGTTTTCCACCCATGCAGGTGGGGCCGTGAAGGAAATCACTGTGGAGCTCTTCCCTTGGGAAAAGCTGGACAAGGTGGAAGAGGTGAAAGAGGCGTTTGGCCTGTGAGCGTCAGGAAGACGTTCAATCAGAACACGAAGTCGTAGCCTTTCAGCTTCATGATGCTGTACGCTTCCACGTCGAAGCTGAACAGGAGGCTGCCCTTGTGTTGGCCGTAGCCTGATCCGTCCGACTTCTTTTCCAAATCGATGAGAAGCTTCGACTTGAACAGCTTCTTGCGGAAGTTGCGCTTGTCGAACGTCTTGCGCATGGCCTTTTCGTACAGGTTTTGGAGTTGACCCAAGGTGAACTCCTTGGGAAGCAAATCGAATCCAACAGGGCGACGACGCACGCGACGCTTGAGTCGTTCTCTCGCGTATTCCACAATGTCGTTGTGGTCGAAGGCGAGGTCGGGGACTTCGTTGATGGAGACCCAGTGCATCCCGTGCGATTCCCACTTTTCCGTTTGGAAGTCGTCGGTGTGGACGAGCGCATAGTGGGCGATGTTGACGACGCGTCCACCGGGGTGCCGGAACACTTGGCCAAACGCGCGAAGCTGTTCCACCGTGCTTGGGTTGTCGTACCCAAACAAGTCGCTGAACATTTTCTTCGCCGAGAGCAAGAGTTCCTCGTTGGCCTTGAGGTAGCGGCTTGGGAGAAACAACGCCCCTTCAAACGGGGGACGGGTGCTTCGCGCCAGCAGGATTTTCAAATCCACACCGTCAAAACCAAAGACCACGAGGCTCGTGGAAAGCGCCACACTGAAGTCGGGTTCTTCTTGTGGAAATTGAAGCATTTCTCCCATGAGGCAAAAGTAGTTGGGCGTTTTGAGGTGGGCAACGCGGAATGTCACAGGAGTGTGAAAAACCGCGGTGAAAACATGTGAACAACGGACGAGATGCGCGACGTACCTTTCCCCTCCCATGTTTGACCCCTCTTCTTCTCCCTCTCCGGCCCAAGGGCGGCCCCGTGATTTGATGCGGACTGGCAACGCTTTGGTGCCTGGAGCCAAAGTCCAACCCCAGGCCAAGGAGCTGGAAGAAGTGGTGCTCGGCGCCATGATGATGGAGAAGTCGGCGGTGAATGCCGTCATTGACGTGTTGCAGCCAGAGAGCTTCTACGTGGAGGCGCACGGCGAGGTGTTCCGGGCCATTCAAACCCTGTTCAACAAGTCTGAACCCATCGACCTGTTGACCGTGACGGAACAGCTTCGGATGGATGGGAAACTGGACATGCTTGGGGGAAGTCACCGCGTGGCCGAATTGACGACGCGCGTGGCCAGCAGTGCCAACGTGGAGTTTCACGCACGCATCATCGCTCAAAAGCACATCCAGCGCGAGTTGATTCGCGTGTCCAACACGATCATCGAGAAGGCGTACGACGAGACGTCCGATGTGTTTGACCTGTTGGACGAGGCCGAGTCCAAGCTCTTTGAGGTCGCCGAAGGCAACATTCGGAAGAGCTACGAGAGCATGGGGGCGGTGATGAAGCAGGCCTTGGAAGACATCGAGGCCGCACGAAACAACGAAGACGGGGTGAGTGGAGTGCCTTCTGGGTTCAACGATTTGGACAAGCTTACAGGGGGCTGGCAGCGTTCCGACATGATTGTGCTCGCGGCACGTCCGGGGATGGGAAAGACGGCGTTTGTGCTGTCGATGGCGAGAAACATGGCCGTAGACCATCAGATTCCTGTGGCGATTTTCAGCCTGGAGATGAGTGCGGTGCAGTTGGTGCAACGATTGATTTCTTCTGAAACAGAGATCAACAGCGACAAATTCCGGAAGGGCAACCTCGAGGAGCACGAGTACCAGCAGCTGTATTCGCGGGTGGGCAAGTTGAGCGACGCGCCGTTGTTCATCGACGACACCCCTGGGCTGAACATCTTCGAACTGCGTGCCAAGTGCCGCCGGTTGAAAGCGCAACACGGGATCGATTTGGTGGTCATTGACTACCTCCAGCTCATGAGCGCGGGGTCGGACAAGGGCAACCGAGAGCAAGAAATTTCGAGCATCAGTCGCTCCATCAAATCGATCGCCAAGGAATTGGATGTGCCCATCATTGCCCTGTCTCAGTTGAGCCGGAATGTGGAGACGCGCGGAGGCGACAAGCGTCCGTTGTTGTCCGACTTGCGTGAATCGGGCGCCATTGAGCAAGACGCGGACATCGTGGCGTTCATCTACCGTGCCGAATACTACGGCATCACCGAGCACCCCGACGGCATCGACACCGCGGGCCTGGGCGAGTTGATCTTGGCGAAGCACCGCCACGGTGCCTTGGACACGATCAAGATGAAGTTTGTGCAACGCCTGGCGAAGTTCACCAACTACGACACGTTTGCGGAGTCGGCCTTTGGAGGTGCGATGCAGCCCAATGCGGCGTTCAGCGAACCCAAGACCATCACCGTGGGGTCGAAGATGAACGACGACCAAGGCGGCGGAGACGGGGTGCCCTTTTAAGGGGAATTGGGCGAAGTGACCGTGCCGTGCATGAAGGCGGCGCTGAATGCGCGCCGTATCTTGAGCCTCCAATGAAAGAGCTACGACGTGCAGGATTGACACTGGTGGGCATGCTGGCCATGCAGGTCCTTTGGGCCGCGCGCATCTTGGTGCCCATGGACGACAGCCAGACCAACCATTTGAAGGCGTACGGCGTGGCCTTTTGGGTGCTGGAAAATGGGGTGGAGGTCGAGTGGCTCTTGAATTACCGGGGTGGCAGTTTTTTGTTGCCCAACATCCCTGAGATCCAGAACGAATGTGTCATCCGAGGGGTGTCACACCAAATCATTGCCGACGTCCAAGCCGGACAAATCCTTCAAGAGATTGCCGACCCGGAGGTGAACATGGAGCGCGTGAAGCTGGAGGTCACCCCCAAGATTGCGGTGTACAGTCCCGACGGCAAGCAACCTTGGGACGATGCGGTGACCCTGGTCTTGACTTACGCAGAGATTCCGTACGACGTGGTGTACGACACCGAAATTTTGACGGGAGACTTGCCCCAGTACGATTGGCTGCACCTGCACCACGAAGACTTCACCGGACAATACGGGAAGTTCTACCGCGCCTACCGAAGTGCGTCTTGGTACCAGGAAGAAGTCGCGCGCCAAAGCGGCACGGCTGAAATCATGGGATTCCAAAAGGTGAGCGAAATGAAGCGCAGCGTTGCCACCAACATTCGAGACTTTGTGCTCGGTGGGGGCTTCCTGTTCACCATGTGCTCGGGCACCGACAGCTACGACATCGCCTTGGCGGCCCAGGGCGTGGACATCTGCGGTCCAATGTTCGACGGCGACCCGTCCGACCCTGCCGCGCAGTCCAAGTTGAGGTTCGAGGACGGTTTGGCCTTCCAAGACTACCAACTCGAGATGGACCCTTTGGTGTACGAGTTTTCAGACATCGACGGCACCAAGGACCACGGCGACATCAAGCCGATCAACGATTTCTTCACGCTGTTCGATTTCTCGGCGAAATGGGACATCGTGCCCACCATGTTGACCCAGAGCCACGAGCGGGTCATTGCGGGATTCATGGGCCAAACCACGTCTTTCCGCAAGCAGTTCATTCGTCCCGACGTCACC
>WTJL01000156.1:4176-5856 GCA_011524845.1 Flavobacteriales bacterium
CTTTCGCCGTGTTCGTCGATGTGGCCGTGGTGGATGACGTTTTGGACCGATTCGATGAGCACGGCCATGGCGCGTTTCACCTCTTTTCTTGTGCGCGACTCATGCGCCAAGGCGCGTTCGGCCAACTGAACCAAGTGAGGGATCATGTCTCCGTCCACCAGGCCGGTGTAGGAAAGCACCACACCCATCCCCGAGGCCGACAGGCTTTCGGAGGGACCGGCATGTCCCAATCGCTTGTGAAGCGACGGCATCAAGGAGATGTGGTTGCGTCGTGTCATTTTGGTTAAAGTATCGACGAATCGCCGATAATCTTCTGCAAAGAGAACACTGCAAGCTACAAGTTTGTTGCTCGGGCCGCAAAGGAAGCAAGGACAAATGATTCACACACATAATGAGGAGAACCGGGAATGAATGGCGATCAAACAAAGCCCCGGATGCAATTGGCTGGCACGAGTGGCAAGCCCTCTGGGGTGCGGATCATTTGGTAGAACAGGGGGTGCATGAAATTCAACGTGCGCGCGAATTGGCGTCCGGAGAAGTGGCATTTCCACACCTCCATGGCGATGCGCTTGGTGGTGTTCCATGCGTAGGGGCTGAATCCTTGAGGTCGGGCAAAGCGCTCCACCCACAAACGGGCTTGGGGCAACGATTGAATGGAACAAGGTTGAGCGACGAGCGCGGGGTTGAGTGGAAGGGCCATGTTGCTTGGGTGTTAGAGGTTCAACGGATTTCCTGAACCAAAGGGAACCAAGCACTCCGCAAAGGATTTACGGACCCCTGAAAAAAGTGATGTCAGCTGCTTTTTTGTCGAGAAAGAGCAGACTCAAGTCGTTGGACGACAGCGTCTTGAATGTGTTGGGGGCGCAACAAGGTGATTTCGCCTGCATGGGCTTGAAGCCATTGCAACAGCTCAAACGTCGGCATCACTTCCAGCGTCACCCGTGACGTTCCGTCCTTCTCGTCGATGGACTGGGAGTGGTGCAGGGGTTGCGACGTCAAATATTTTCCGAGCAGCGGATCGCATTCAAACACCACCGTTTCCGGTTCGCCGTCGCCGAGCACGGTGATGCCAAGGGCATGTTCAAAGTAGTCGTGGGCTTTGAAGGAAGACTGCACTTGAAAGCGTCTGTCCTCTTGAACCTCGACCGAGGCGATGCGGTCGCACCCAAACGTCCGAATGTGGCCTTTGTCGTCGTCCCATCCGATGAGGTACCACCGGTTGCGGTATTCCTTGAGGAGGTAGGGGTGAAGGTCGTAGTGCGAGACCGTGTCGGCGGCGTCCTTGAATTTGGTGTAGCCCAACTGCACCGCGTGCCTCGCACGGATGGCTTGCAACAGGGGAGCAAGGTGCTCCGAGCCACTCGCGTGCGGGGTGCTTTCAAACTGGATGAACTTGTCCATCCCGTCGGTTTCGAGGTTGGGCGAAACGGCAAGGCGGTCCGCAATTTTGCCCAGCGCCTGGTCGAATTGCTGAAAAATGGGAAGGTCCCTGAATTGAATCAGCGTGTTGGTCGCGAAGCGAATGGCGTCGAGGTCGTCGTCGTTGAGCTGCACGTCGTTGATGCTGTAGCCCTCTTCCGTGTAGTGGTACCCACGCTCGTCGCGGTGGTATTCGATGGGGGCGTAGTAGCCCAAATCCGCCTCGTTCCGCATCGCCCACAGGTCCTTCTCGACGGTGGA
>WTJL01000106.1 GCA_011524845.1 Flavobacteriales bacterium
TCCATTAGGCGTTCAATTGAAATGGCGTGGGTTGTTGAGCTTCGTGCTTGTGGTCGGGACCAACGTACACGTGCATGTTGCGGAAGATCTCGCGGCCAAGGCGGTTCTTGGGGAGCATGCCACGAACGGCATCTTCCACCACCGCGTAAGGCTTGCGCTTCAACTGCTCTTCAGCAGTGCGCACGCGCTGACCCCCGGGGTAACCCGTGTAGCGAACGTATTCTTTGGTTTGCATCTTGTTGCCGGTGAGCACAATCTTCTCCGCGTTCACAACCACCACGTAGTCGCCGCAATCGGCGTGGGGGGTGAAGTTGGTCTTGTGCTTGCCGCGCAACAACGTGGCAATTTGTGAGGAGAGGCGACCCAAAGTTTGACCTTCGGCATCGACCAACCACCACTTCTTGTCTGCGTTCTCCTTGTTGATGGAACGCGTTTTGTAGCTCAAAGTATCCACAGCGTACGGGTTGCGTAGTTGAGTTTCCCCAAAATTTGGGGGTGCGAAGATAGGAAACGATGTGGACAACCCAAGCGTCTTCGTGGACAAAGTTTCACGAACGCGATGAAATTCTCAGGAGGTGCGGTCGTCCTTCTTGCGCTTCTTGACCTTTTTCAAGGCCAAATCGCACGACAAAAGTACCGTGTGTTCCGCAACATCTGGATGCGACTGGATGCCCGTTTGGAACTGGTACCCGAGGGTCACATGCCTGCGCTTGGAGAGCTTCTTGTCCAACGACAGGCGTCCGCGAACCGCCGCGGGCTGCACGCCCCCTTCACGGCCCCAAAACGTCTCCACCGCTGGAATCAACTTCATGCCATCGGGCAAGTCGTGGGTCCACCTGGCCTGCAGCCGCCACCGCGCGCGGTCCCAGCTTCGCATCCACGGCCCACCGAATTGATGGCGCGCCCTGATGCGCAGGCTGTGGTCGCCCACCTTGGTCCTCCATTTCAAGGACGTGGCCCATCGCCACGACGTGGTCCAACCGCCCTCCGGAGGCCAATCCCATCCCGTGCGCCATGTTCCGTCGACCGACCATCCCGACAGGCGGTCGAACGATCGTCCCACCCCGACGTCCACAATGCCTTCGCTCAAGTGCAGGGCTCCCGGCGACGTTCGGAGTTGTCCGGATGCAGACCAAGACCAATCATGGGGCAGGTTTTGGCCTGTGGACAACGCCACCCACGACTGAGGGCCTTGACCCCAGCCGCGAAGAGGCGCGAGCGTCGCCAGTCCCAACGCCAAAGCACACACCATGAGGGTCGACGTGCGCAACGTTCAGAGGTCTTTGAAAATGCGCAAGGTGTCCAACGTCACTGTCTCATTGGCGGAGGAAATGGTGACGTGTTGCACCACCGCCACGTCGCGCGTGGGGGTCACCCCTGACGTGTCCTCGCTGTACACGTAGACGGTGTAGTCGCCGGGACGAAGCCAAGGGAAGACAAAGTTCCCTTCGTGGTTGGTCTCCACGTTGTCGTCCGGGCCCACGTTGTCTCCATAGATCAGAAACACTTCTTGATCGGTGGCGGGGTACACCCCTTGCACAGACGCGGGATTCTCCAACACGAGGCGTTCTTCTTCCACCACGTGGCCCACAATGCTTGCGCGACCGCCTTCGCCAGGGGTTTGGACGCACGAGGCGCATGACACGGCAAAACACAAGGCAACGGTGTTGAAGGAAATTGGCTTCATGAGCCCAAACATACGCCGCCCCACGCGCTAACTTGCCGGCCATGCACGCCTCGGACCACTTTTCGTCGCCACAAGGCCTCCCTGCGGGAGAAGGCCGCCTAGAAGTCGTGTGCGGCCCCATGTTCTCCGGCAAAACCGAAGAGCTCCTCCGTCGCATCCGCCGCGCCCACATCGCCAAGCTCCCCGTGGCGCTGTTCAAGCCTGCCACCGACACGCGTTACGACAACGTCGAGGTTGTGAGCCACGACAAAAACGCCATGCCGTCCATTGTTGTGCCAAGCAGCCAGGCCCTGTGGGACCACATTCAAGCGTCCAGCCAGCGGCAGCCGGGACGGTCGGAAGGCTATTCCATTGTGGCGGTCGACGAGGCCCAATTCTTCGACGACAACCTCCCCAAGGTGTGCAACGACTTGGCCAACCAAGGCTACCGCGTCATCGTCGCGGGACTCGACCTGGACTACGAAGGGGTGCCGTTTGGCCCCATGCCGCAGTTGCTCGCGTTGGCCGAAGAGGTGACCAAGCTCCATGCCGTGTGCGTGGAAACGGGTCGCTCTGCCCATTTCTCTCACCGCATTGCCGGCGGAACCGATCAAGTGGAACTCGGAGCCCAAGACCGTTACATCCCCCTTGCACGCCACGCGTACGTGGCCGCCAACCAAACAGCCGTGGAATGACCGGTCGCGGATGGGCCGTCGACACGTGGCGGGCCTGGTGCCAGTCCGAGGCCTCCTCTCAAGGAGGGGTCGCCTCCTTGCACGGCCCAGCCGACGGCATGGTTCGACACCTCAATGCCGACACGCGCACGTTGCGGCAACCCAAGGAATCCGTCTTTTTTGCGTTGGCCGGCCCATGGCACGACGGTCATGCCTACCTCCAAACCGCCCATGACGCAGGGGTAAGGCGCTTTGTGGTGAGCCAACCCCAAAGCGAGGACGCTCTTGATTCATCCGATGTGCTCGTGGTCCCCGACGTGTTGAAGGCCATGCAGTCCATGGCGCGCACCCAACGTGACGCGTTCACGGGGCCCGTGCTGGGGGTGACGGGGAGCAACGGAAAAACCACCGTCAAAGAATGGATCGCTTCCCTCCTCCCCGAGCGGATTGCCGTCCATCGCAGCCCCCTCAGCCACAACAGCCAACTCGGCGTTCCGCTGAGCGTGTGGGCCCTCGACGCCCACCACGACATCGCCTTGATCGAGGCAGGACTGAGCCATCCAGGCGACATGGCCCGTTTGGAAGCGTGCGTGGCCCCCACCGAAGGCGTGTTGACCCATTTGGGAGAGGCGCATCTCGGGAATTTTCGAGACGCCCACCACCTCGCCAAGGAAAAGTGCACGTTGTTTCAAGACTGCACAAGGGTGTTCATGCCGGCGTTTTTGAAAGGCGCATGCGAACCTCACCTCCGCTGCCCGGTCGTGACCTGGGCCTTCAAAGGGGATGCTGAAGAAACACACGCGGCGCTCGTCGTGGACATGGCCCAAGGGCCAGCGCAGGTGAAGCTGATCTGGGAAGGACGCGCCGCTGCCGCATCCCTTCCTTTCCACGACACCGCGTCGCTTCGCAACGCCTTCACCGCCGCCTTGGTCGCCCTGCACCACGGGGGCGAGCTTCAGCCGGTGGCCCGCGGACTGGAACGGCTTCAAACCCTGAGCGGTCGCCTCTCGCACACCAACCGTCCCCGTGGCGGTGTGCTGATCACGGACAACTGCAACCACGACTTTGGGTCGCTGGAAGTGGCGTTGGGGGCGTTGGCGCGAAGCGTTGGGTCCAACCGACGGGTCGCCATTGTCGGCGACATCGCGCAAAGTGGACTGACCGAGACCCAACGCGCCCAGCGCATGGGCGCACTTGTGGGCTCGTTGGACGTGACGGACGTGTGGGTTTGGGCTCCCACATGGTCCGACGCCTCCGCAGAAGCCATGGTGAGCGCGCTCCATGCCCAACCCAAAGGACCCGGTGTCACCATGGTGCATGTGCGAGAAACCGACCAATTGACGTCCTTGGCCCGTGACCTGAACGACGCCAACGTGCTGTTGAAAACGTCCTCCGACCACCCCATGGGTCCCGTCATTCAAGCGTTGGCCCCTGCCCGCCACGTCACCACCTTGACCATGAATTCCAGTGCGCTTGTGGACAACGTCCGCATGCTCAAAGCCCATGTGGGCGCCCATGGGGTCATTGCGGTTGTCAAAGGACTGGGCTACGGCACCGACCCCGTTGTCCTCGGCCGCCTGCTCGAAGCCCAAGGCGTGGACTGGCTGGCGGTGGCCTACGCCGACGAAGGCGTGGCCCTGAGAGAGGCGGGCATCCAGGCGCGCATCTTGGTGCTGAATCCCGACCCCGCCACGTTCGACACCATGCACGCCCTGCAACTCGAGCCCCAATTGGTGTCAACCACCCATGTCCAGATGGCCCAAGAATGGGCACTCGCGCACGGCGTCACCGATTGGCCAGTCCACCTGAAGCTCGACACAGGCATGCATCGTTTGGGGCTCGCACCAGAGGACGACGGCCACGTGACCAACCTTCTCGACGGCCCTGAATTGACCTTGGCGTCCGTGATGACCCACCTCGCAGGGGCGGACGATCCCGGTTTGGACGGCGCCACGTTGCTGCAAATTCAATCGTTCATGGACCGTGTCCAAGCCCACTTCCAGGGCGTGCCTTGCCACGTGCTCAACTCCGCCGGAGCCACCCGCCTGCACGAAATGTTGACCGCCGACCAACGGCGCGACCTGTCCCCCGTGCTGTCTCACCTTCGCGTGGGCCTTGCGATGTACGGCCTCGGAGTGGGGTCAGAGGCCCTCGGTCTTCAACCGGTGTTGAGCTTGCACACGTCTGTGGCCAAACTCGTGCACGTCCCAGCGGGGGAGGGCTCGGGTTATGGGCTGACGGACGCCGCCGACCACGACCGGTTGCTCGCGGTCCTTTCCGTGGGGTACGCCGACGGCTACCCGCGCAACCTCGGCAACGGACGAGGGCAGGTGTTTTGGAAAGGCCGGTTGCTTCCCACCGTAGGTCGGGTGTGCATGGACATGACCACCGTGGACGTCACCGGGCTTGATGTCCATCCCGGAGATCGCGTGACGTTGTGGGGGGCGAATCCGCGTTTGGACGACGTCGCAGCACAAGCCAAGACCATCTCGTACGAACTCCTCGCGCGCATCGGCCCGCGCGTCCAGCGCGTCATCGAACGTTGACAACGCGTGTTAACGTCGGCACCGGAGCCTCAACTTTCTATACGCTCCCTCGTCCCACCCCCAAACCAATCTTACAATTTCATGAAGTTCCAACACCTGTTCCTCGCCACCGCCCTGGTGGCAACTGCCCTGACCTCCTGCAACCGAGAGGACGCCCAAGGCTCTGAAACCCGAGCGCTGGCCGCGGACGAGTCTGTGGTTGATTTTGCCGATCGCCACCTCAGAGGCCCGGTCGATGCCCTCACCATGCGCCAAAGCGGCAACGGTCCATGTGGCTTGGACAGTCCTTATTTGCCCGAATGCGTCACCGTCACGGACTCAGGAGAAGACGTCTACCCGAGAACGCTCACCTTGGATTTCGGAGAGGGGTGCACAGGCCCCGGAGGAGTGACCCGAAGCGGCATCATCGAGATCGTGCTCACCGGCGACATGTCCGACATCGGGTCCGTGCGCACCACAACGTTTGACAACTTCCAAGTCCACAACATGACCCTGACAGGAACGCGCATCTTCACCAATGTGGGACCCAACGATGAAGAGAACCAAGCGATGTTTGGGCAAGATCATGCCATGACTCTCACTCGGAACAACCACACTGTCACGCGCACGTACGTCGGCACCCTCGCTTGGCTTGAAGGGTTTGACACCGAAGACTGCGATGACAACGTCGTCGAGCGAAACGGCGTGGCCACCCACGAAACCACGAGCGGTTGGGGCAGCTCCACCCGAACCCTTGACGCCGTCGTGCACAGTCGCCCCTGCGGCTACCCCATTTCAGGAACTGTCACCGTGGATCGACCTTTGCACGACATCGTCCTTGACTTTGGAGACGGCGAATGCGACAACCTCGCCACCATCACGCGAAACGGCAACACGTACACCCTCAACCTCGACACCCACGAGATTGACGGTTGACCGCCTTTCGAACGCCATCACGCAAAAGGGAGGCCCCA
>WTJL01000065.1 GCA_011524845.1 Flavobacteriales bacterium
GGATCCTCCTTGATGACCCTGCCACGAAAGCCGGTCCTTCTTCTACGTATTGCGATGACTGTGGTGTTTAAATAGACTCAAATGTTGTTTGCCAGCATGTCGGCCACCTCACGCTGAACGCGCTCGGCGAAGGCTTCGATGCTGACACTCCCCAAGTCCCCTTCTCCTTGCTTTCGCACAGAGACGGTTCCCTCGGAAGCCTCGTTTTCCCCGACAATCAGCATGTAAGGCACTTTGTCAAGCTCCGCTTCGCGGATTTTCTTGCCGACCTTTTCTGACCGCGCGTCAACGAGGGCGCGAATATCGCCATTTTCCAGCACTTTTGAAAGATTCTCCGCGTATTCGTTGAATCGGTCGCTGATTGGAAGGATGCGCGCCTGCTCTGGAGTGAGCCACAACGGGAACTTTCCAGCGCAGTGTTCGATGAGAATGGCAACAAACCGCTCCATGGATCCGAAGGGCGCGCGGTGGATCATCACCGGACGGTGTTTGCCGTTGTCCGCCCCCACGTATTCCAGTTCAAAACGCTCGGGAAGGTTGTAGTCGATTTGAACCGTGCCAAGCTGCCAACGGCGGCCAATGGCGTCTCGGACCATGAAGTCGAGCTTGGGGCCGTAGAACGCGGCCTCCCCTAGTTCCACCACGGTCTCAAGTCCCTTTTCCTCGGCCACTTCCTGGATGGCTTTCTCCGCCTTGTCCCAATTTTCCTGGGCGCCAATGTACTTCGCAGGGTTCTCGGGGTCGCGCAAACTCACCTGCGCCACAAAGTCTTGGAAGTCCAGGGTTTTGAAGATGTACAGCACGAGGTCAATGACCTTGCCGACCTCTTCCTTCACCTGGTCTTGCGTGCAGAAAATGTGCGCGTCGTCTTGCGTGAATCCACGAACCCGGGTCAAGCCATGAAGCTCGCCGCTCTGTTCGTAGCGGTACACCGTGCCAAACTCCGCCAAGCGCACAGGCAAATCGCGGTAAGACCGAGGACGCGCCTTGAAAATCTCGCAGTGGTGCGGACAATTCATGGGCTTCAGGAGATACTCCTCGCCTTCTGCTGGGGTGTTGATGGGCTGGAAGCTGTCCTCGCCGTATTTCGCGTAGTGCCCGGAGGTCACGTACAATTCCTTGTTGCCGATGTGGGGGGTGATGACGGGCTCGTACCCTGACTTGCGCTGGGCTTCTTTCAAGAAGTTCTCCAAGCGCATGCGCAGATCAGCCCCCTTGGGCAACCACAGGGGCAGCCCTTGCCCCACCTTCTCTGAGAAGTGGAACAAATCCAGCTCCTTGCCCAATTTGCGGTGGTCGCGGGCGCGTGCTTGCTCCAATCGCTCGAGGTGCTCCTTGAGGTCGCTCTTTTTGGTGAAGGTCACGCCGTAGACGCGGGTCAACTGCTTTTGGGTTTCGTCTCCCTTCCAGTAGGCCCCTGCAATGGCCATGATTTTCGCCGCCTTCACGTGGCCCGTGTGCGGAATGTGCGGCCCGCGGCAGAGGTCTGTGAAGTCGCCCTGGGTGTAAAAAGTGATGGTCCCGTCTTCGAGGTTTTCGAGGAGGTCCAACTTGTACTCGTCTCCCTTCTCTTCAAAGTATTTGACCGCATCCGCCTTGGACATTTCCTTGCGGACGAAAGGGTTTTTGGCCTTGGCCAACTCCATCATCTTCTTCTCCACTGCAGGAATGTCCGCGTCTGTGAAGGTGTGCTCCCCAAAATCCACGTCGTAGTAAAACCCGTTCTCCACAGGAGGCCCCACCCAAAACTTGATGCCTGGGTACAAAGACTCCAGAGCCTCAGCCATCAGGTGTGCCGAGCTGTGCCACAGCGTGGACATGCCTTCGTCGTCTCGAGACGTCAACAACTTCAAGGTTGAATCTCCAGTGAAGGGTCTCGTGGGGTCCCACACCTCGCCGTTGACCTCCGCGGCCAGCACATTGCGCGCAAGCCCCTCGCTGATGGAGGTGGCCACATCCAAGGAGGTGGTTCCTTCAGTAACTTCTTTGACGGTGCCGTCTGGCAAGGTGATTGCAATCATGGGTCAATTGTTCAGGCCCCCAAAGATAAGCCGCGCAAAGGCTCCACCTGCGGCGTCTTCGCAACCCCTTGACGAGGCCCTCGACCTACAACGATTTGAGGTGCCACGTGATGCGCGCTTCGGCCACCACTTCCCCTTCCGCATCCTGCACTTCGGAATGGAGGTCAAAGGCCGCCCGCCCTTCTTGGCCAAGCTTCTCCTTCACCTGCTCGAGCACATCGGCGGGCAACGAGGCGCAGGCCACGCAGGCCGACTCGGCACGGCGCTGGTAGGTCATGTTCAACTCGGCCATGACAAGCCTTGCTTTGCCGACGCCAAGGGCACTCAGAACGCACAGCCCCGACGCGTATTCAGCAGCCGTGGCCAAGGCACAGGCGTGCATGGTGCCCACGTGGTTGAGGTTGCGTCGACGCCATGGAAGCAACACCTCGCAACTGTGGTCGGTCAATGTTTGAACGCGCAACCGATGCGGTCGGTTGAAGGGAATCACCTCCTGCATGAGGCGGCTCATCCAACCTGTGCGTCCACCTTTGGCAACTTCCAATTGTCGCTGAAGCCATGCAGCCTGTCGAGAAGCCACGTTCACGTCAAAGCGCGAGCTCGGCTTCCCCTTTCACCTCAACGGCATCAGTACCGAGTTCCGTGTGGGCCAGTCGATCGAGCGGCGCAGGCGTGTTGTCGACACTCCAGGCGAGCTTGTCCAAAGGGACCGTTGAGGGCGATTCCAAGCGTGCCTTCGCGTCTGCCTCCAAGATGGCGGCGATGTTGGGACGGAAGTAATGGGGGCCCTTCAGCACCTTGCCGTCCTCACGAAGCACCGGCTGACCGTCTGCCCCCAGCTTGGACATGTTGCTGGCTTGAATCTCGCGAAACACCTTGGCGATGACGTCTTGCATGCCATGGCGCATCATGGTTCCCGCCAAGATGTACAGCTGATCGCCCAGGGCGTCTGCCACCTCGACCATGTCTCCGTTCACTGCCGCTTCGAGGTACTCGTCGTTTTCTTCGGCCATCAATCGATGCCGAAGCTGGGCTTCCTCGCGGGTGAGGGAGGCATGAGGCACATCGGCGTTGGGAATGCGGAAGGCGGTGTGGAACTCGGCCACATTGGAGAGGACTTCTTTCAACAGCATGAGGGCCAAAATCCACCCAACCTCCTCCCTTTTCCAAGCCAAACTCAGAAAGGTTTCCCACGCGCTATTCACACAATTTTGAGAGCCTCATTTTTTGTCACTGACATGGTCAAATATCTTCGCGAGCTATGGACGCACTCCACACCTCAGACCCCACGACTTCAGCCGCTTCGGCTGCAGCGGCAAGCCCGCAGACCACGGGCGCCCCGGACATCCAAGCGCTGAATGCACGCATCTCGGAGAAAAGTCAATTTGTCGACGCCATCCGGGCGGAAATGGGCCGAACCATCGTGGGACAGGCAGGCATGGTCGACCGTCTGTTGATTGGCCTTTTGGCCAACGGACACGTCTTGTTGGAAGGCGTCCCAGGACTGGCCAAAACCTTGGCCATCAAAAGCTTGAGCGACACCGTCGCAGGCGACTTTAGCCGCGTTCAATTCACGCCGGACCTCCTCCCTGCAGACGTAGTGGGCACGTTGATTTACAACCAACAGTCCCAGCAATTCACCGTCAAAAAGGGACCCATCTTCGCCAACTTCGTGTTGGCCGACGAGATCAACCGCGCCCCGGCCAAGGTTCAAAGCGCCCTGCTGGAAGCCATGCAGGAACGCCAGGTCACCATTGGCGGAGAGTCGCACGCGTTGCCGCAGCCCTTTTTGGTCTTGGCGACGCAAAACCCCGTGGAACAAGAAGGCACCTACCCCCTGCCTGAGGCCCAAGTGGACCGCTTCCTGCTGAAGGTGGTCATCGGGTACCCTACAAAAGACGAAGAGCGCTCGATTGTGAGGGCCAACCTCCAACAAGATGGTTTGCCCAAGCCACAACAAGTGGTCAGCCAACAAGACATCCTCGAAGCACGCGAACTGGTGCGCTCCATCTACATGGACGAGAAAGTCGAGCGCTACATCGTGGATCTGGTCTTCGCCACACGCAATCCTGAGGATTGTGGGCTGGGACATTTGAAGAACCTCATTTCCTTTGGTGCATCGCCCCGCGCAAGCATCGGGCTGGGCATCGCCTCCAAAGCCCACGCGTTTTTGAAGCACCGCGGCTTTGTGACGCCAGAAGACGTGCGCGCTGTGGCCATGGACGTGATGCGTCACCGCATCGGGACCACCTTCGAGGCTGAAGCTGAACACATCAGTTCCGAGCAGATTCTCACGGAACTGATGGACCACGTCCAAGTCCCCTGACCTTCAAGCGCTGACTTGAGACCTCCTTCTGATGGACGCTGCTGAACTCTTGCGACGTGTGCGACGTGTGGAAATCACCACGCGCAAATTGAGCGACCGCATTTTTTCTGGAGAATACAGCAGTGCATTCAAGGGACGCGGCATGGCCTTCGCCGAGAACCGGGAATACCAAGCCGGCGACGAAGTGCGCACCATCGACTGGAACGTCACTGCGCGCACTGGCGTCCCGCATGTGAAAGTCTTCGAAGAGGAGCGCGAACTGACGGTGTTCCTGCTCATCGACGTCAGTGCCTCTGTGCAGGGCGGCACCCAAGAGCGCACCCAAATGGACCTGCTCACGGAGTTGTCGGCTGTCCTTGCGTTCAGCGCCATGGGCAACAACGACAAGGTGGGCGCGATCCTGTTCACCGACCGCGTAGAGAAGTTCATTGCCCCCGGAAAAGGACGCAGCCATGTGCTGCGCATCGTTCGGGACATCCTCGACTGCAAACCCGAGGGCGTTCGAAGCGACGTGGTCCAAGCCCTGTCCCATTTTTCGGCAGCCATGCGGAAGCGGACTGTGGCCTTCCTCATGTCGGATTTCAAGCAAACCCAAAACCATGTGGACTTGGAGACCATGCTGAAGCGCGTGGGACGCCGGCACGACATGGTGGCCCTTCACATCGACGACCGGCTCAACCGCGCCCTCCCTTCTCTCGGATGGATGCGGATTCAAGATCCGGAGACGGGACGCACGCGATGGTGCAACACGTCTTCTGGACGGGCGAAAAAGGCCTGGGAAAAGAAAGGCCGTGACCACCGCGAGCAATTGACCAAACTCATGGCGCGGTCGGGCATGGACTTTGCCTCCATTCCCACCGAAGGCTCCTTGGTGAAACCCCTTTTGAATGTGTTCCATGGCCGCGCTTGATCTCTTGAAGCTCGCCCCTCGAGGAAGGTTTCTCTTGGCCTGGGTGGCATGGGGACTTTCCGTCTCCTCCCACAGCCAAGTCATCTGGTCGGTGGACACCACCCAAATTCAATGGGGGGAGCCTGTCCAATTGACCGCTGAGTGGCTCCTGACCATGACCGACCTTCAATCTGGCGTCGCGGACGCGGATGCGTGGCCAGCATGGACCGACACCACGAATGCAGGTCTGGAAATTTTGGCCACCAGCCAGGTCGACACCTTGGCCGCTCCCCTCGGATCAGAGGCCGACGTGTTGCTGACCAAAACATGGACGTTGACCAGCTGGGATTCTGGGTTTGTGGTCTTGATACCTGAGCGGTTTGGACCTCACGAAACCAGCCCCCTGCTTTTGCGGGTGCTCACCCCAGATGTGGCAGAGGACGCCCAGCCGATGCCTCCCGCCGACATTGTGGC
>WTJL01000107.1 GCA_011524845.1 Flavobacteriales bacterium
TGGAACCTGAACTCAGACTTTTGGGACGCCAACGAGGCGACCATCCCCTTCGGCGGCACGTTCGTGGTGACTGGAGAAACGGCTGGCGGTTGCGTGGTCAAGGAAAACTTCACGGTATTGCAAACGCCTTTTTATCTGCCCACGGTGGAAGGAACCTTGCAGGCGGTGTGCCCAGGCGACTCTGCGTTTGTGGAGGTCATTCCTGACGAAGACGAAAATTTCGTCGGCTACACATGGGTGGGCGACTGGAACGGCGGCGGCGGTGACGTGTTGAGCAGCGACGGTGCTGGGGCATGGTTGACCGCAGGCGTGTACCAGGTGACGGTGGAAGACGAAGGCGGCTGCGAAGGAAAGCGGACCTTCATTTTGTCTCCTTCGGCGTCGACGATTCCAGATTTGACCATCGACCCTTTGTGCGGAGACGCGGCGTTTGACACGGTGACGTTCGAAGGCGGCTACGCCTCGCCTGCGGAGGGCTACGTACAGCTCCAGCTGTTCAGTTCGATCAACGGGTGGGACGGTTCCTTCCTCAACATCGACATCATCCATCCAGACGGCACGACGACCAATTCGACGGTCACCCTGCCCAGTGGGAATTTCGCCAACGTCAACGACGTGCCTGAACTGGCGATTGTGTACGGCGACTCGATTGAGGTCACGTTTGTGAGCAACAACCCCGACAACGACCAGTACTTCAGCTTTGACATGTTCAACTGCGTGAACAACTGCATCAGCAACCCCGATGCGTGTTCTTCGTTCAACGACCTGACCACGTCGGTGGTGTTCTATGGACCTGCCTTGTGTGAGGTTCAGCCAGCCCTTGGAACGTGGGAGGAGACGTCGGGTTTGGGCAACAACAGCTTCTCCGTGACGGACCAGTTCAACACAACGTGGTCGGCCACGGAATTTGGACTGTACGAGCTCTGCTTCAACGAAGAGGAATGCGGTACAGCCACCTGCTACGAGGTGGAAGTGAACGAGCCTCCGACCATCCAAATTGATGGGGACAGCCTGGTTTGGGCTTGTGGAGACGACGACCTGGAATTGGAGGTGTTCATCACCGACCCGGCAGACGTGGCCACCATCAACTGGCCGTTCCCCGGCGACGACAACGTGCTTGAGAACGAGTACTCGTTTGACCAGTACGCGGCAGGCACTTACGTGGTGACGGTGGAGAATGGATGCGGCGAAGACGCCGACCAAGTGGAATACACGGCCATGCCGGAGCCCAACATTGAGAACGACTACCTCTGTGGGGAAGGCGCCACCATCGAGCTCGACCCGATTGCCGGCGACCAAAACTCCGACCTCGTGTACGAGTGGACCTACAACGGCAACGAAGTGGACGACGTGAACGACAACGAGTGGGAAGTGAGCGAAACCGGTTCGTACTGCGTGACGGTGCCGGAAGGCGGATGCCCGTCGTCGTTCGACAACACCGACTGTGCGTTCATCGACATCGTGACAGCGATTGACATCGACGTCTTCTTGGGCGGCTCCATCACGGACTGCGACGGAGGCGGCATCGAGCCAGGGGAGGATGCCGTGTTGGGTGTGAACCCTGCGTTCGCTGCCAGCTACGCCGACTACACGGTGACATGGCCCGACGGCACGGCGACCACCGTGGACGACAACTTCGAATGGATCATTCCAGAGGAAAGCGAATTGAACGGCACCCAAATCTGCGTGACCATCGAAGACCCTTACGGATGCGAACCTCAGGAGGCGTGCGGCTTGATCTTCATCGGCGACGACCCCACGTGGGATCCGCTTCCCGTGTACAACGGGGTGCGTTCGTTGTGTCCTGGTCAGCCTGAGACGTTTGACCTGAACGCCGATTTCAATGGACCTCCATACAGCAACTACTCTTGGACGGTGCAGTGCACCGACACGTTGGTGGAGTTCCCCTTCCAAAACGTGGCCGACATCGTGGGTGAAATGTTCCCGCCGAGCTGCTGGGGCTACGACTTGACCTTGGTGGCGTCGATCTCCAACCCTTGCTTGCCCCAGGGCTTGCAGCACGAGTACGACGTGAAGGTGGAGCAGTGTGAAATTTTGCCCCCCAACGTGTTCACGCCGCGCGACGGAAACGACAAGAACAACGGATTCCACATCATGGGTCTCGATCCATGGGAGGACGATCCCGAGGGCGTGTTGGTGCGCATCTTTGACCGCTGGGGCAACTTGGTGTATGAGAACCCAGAGTACCGCAACGCGACGCCGTGGTACGGCGACAAGAGCGCGGACGGGGTGTACTTCTACACCATCCTCTTGCCCAACGGCGACGAGTTCACGGGCACCGTGAACATCTTCCGCTCTCGCTAAGTCCGCCGTCGTCAGTGGCCAAGACCAAAAAGCGATTCGTCTGCTCTGAGTGCGGCCACGCGCATCCGCAATGGGTGGGCCAGTGCAGCAATTGCAAGGCTTGGAACACACTTCATGAGGAGTCGGTGGCCCCCGTGTCCCAACGCGCGGCACGAACGGGTCTGACGTCCCTTCAAACGCCTCAAGTGCGTCCTCTGGTGGACGTGAGCGTGGCCGAATTGCCTCGCTTGGACATGGGCGACAAGGAGCTGAACCGAGTGCTCGGTGGAGGCTCGGTGCCCGGAGGCGTGGTGCTGTTGGGCGGCGAGCCCGGCATTGGCAAATCCACGCTGATGTTGCAGGTGGCCTTGGCCGTCGGGAACGCGGGAGCCAAGGTCTTGTATGTCAGTGGGGAGGAGAGTGCTGAACAGGTGCGCATGCGGGCCAACCGATTGGGCACCATTGCCCCGTCGGTGTTGATTTTCCCCCAAACCCAAGTGCCCGCTGTGCTCGATGCCTTGCGTTCTGAAGCGCCTTCGCTGGTGGTGGTGGATTCGGTGCAGACGTTGGACCTTCCAGACCAAGACGGCGTGCCAGGTTCGGTTGGCCAAATCCGCGAGTCCGCTGCGGCCTTGACGGCTTGGGCCAAGTCAACAGGCACCCCCCTGTTCATGGTGGGCCACATCACCAAAGAGGGCTCTCTCGCAGGCCCCAAGGTGTTGGAGCACATGGTGGACGTGGTGTTGCAATTTGAAGGCGACAGAAACCACGCTTACCGGATGTTGCGTGCGGCCAAAAACCGGTTTGGCACGACTGCCGAGCTCGGCATCTACGAAATGGCAGGCGACGGATTGTCGGCCGTGGATCACCCGAGCGAAGTGCTCTTGGGCGAGCGCGGAGACGCCAGCAGCGGCTCGGCCGTGGCGGTGTCGCTTCAGGGCGCACGCCCTCTGTTGGTGGAGATTCAGGCGCTGGTCAGCACGGCCGTGTACGGTACACCGCAGAGGTCAGGCACGGGATTTGACTTGCGACGCCTCAACATGCTTCTTGCGGTGTTGGAAAAGCGCTGCGGCTTCAAACTCGCGCAGTTCGACGTGTTCCTCAACCTCGCGGGAGGCCTCAAGATTCAAGACCCCGCCAACGATTTGGCGGTGGTGGCGGCCATCCTCAGTTCGAGCTTGGATTTGGCCCTGGACAACCGCACGTGCTTTGCCGGAGAAGTTGGTTTGAACGGCGAGATCCGGCCCGTGGCGCGCCTCGAGCAACGCATGGCGGAGGCGTCACGGTTGGGCATGGAGCGCATGCTCATTTCCGGGCACGGCAAGCCTCCCAAAGCGCCCAAGGGCCTGACCGTGGTTCCGGTCAAGCGGGTCAACGAGGTGCAACGGGTGATCTTTTAATCGGCGGCGCCGAGCACCACAACATATTCCCCTCGAGGAGCGTGGCTTTCCAAGTGGGTGTGGAGTTCGTCCACTGTCCCGCGCAAGGTTTCTTCGTGGAGCTTGGAGATTTCTCGGCACAGGGCCACTGTTCGGCTGCCGGCTCCGAGGTCTTGCAGCTGGCTGAGGAGCTTGCCCACGCGGTGGGGACTTTCGTACAACACGACGGTGCACGGCATCTCCAAGAGGGCGGTCAGCCTTTTTTGGCGACCCTTTTTGTGGGGCAGAAAACCCTCAAAATAGAAGCGATCGCAAGGCAAGCCAGAGGTGACCAAAGCGGGGACAAACGCCGTCGCGCCAGGAAGGCACTCGACGTCGATGCCGGCGTCCACGCAGGCGCGAACGAGCAGGAATCCCGGATCGGAAATGCCTGGGGTCCCGGCATCCGAGCACAACGCCATGGAAACGCCCGCACGCAATTGATCCACGACACCCTCCAGGGCGCGGTGTTCGTTGTGTTGATGGAATGCCTTCAAGGGGGTTTCGACGCCGAAGTGGCGCAGCAACTTGCCTGTGGTTCGGGTGTCCTCGGCAAGCACTGTGGACACATCGGAAAGCACCTCAAGGGCACGCGGCGTCATGTCGCCGAGGTTGCCGACCGGCGTCGGAACGACGATGAGCTTTCCGCCACTCATGAGACAAAGGTTCGCATGATGCGCTTGGCAAACTCCTCTTTCAAGCTTTCGACTTCGGATTCTTCTCCGCGAGGTGAGAGGGCTTCTTGGAATTGAGCGAGCGCCTCTTCTTGGGTGGACGCGCGTGAGAGTTTGTTGAGCAAGGTGCTGAACACCTCCTCTTCTCCAGAAAACAACACGCTTGTGAATTGCGCCCGGTCCAAGATGCTCATGCCGTCGGCGACGTCGGCGAGGGGTTGGAGGGCGAGCTTTTCTGCCAATGTCATTTCGCCAATCGAAGACAGGAGGTCGACCTGAGATTCAGGCTGGGGTGCAAGGTCACCCTTTTCTTCCGCCGTCAACAAGCGGTTGACCGCAGGCTCTTCGGGAGCCGCATCCCACGATGACCCTTTGTCGTCTGTGGACGGATCATCCTGCGGTTCTTGTGCCGGCTGGGGCGAGGGATGGCCTTGCAGGGCCTTTCGGATCACGGCACCCTCGTGAAGGGTCCTTGTGGCCTCGTCAAAGGCCGCCACGAGCTCTGGCGACCAACCTTCCTGACGGGCGGTGTCGAGCACTTCTTGGCAGCGCACCAACTGTGCTTGGACGTCAGAGAATTCGAGCGGTTCCATGGTTTAAAGGTAATCGTCGTCGTCGGGGTTGAACAAGTCGTCTCGTCCCTTGTCTTTGGGCTTGCGACGACGGTTCAAAAGAGAGGGCCTTCCTTCCTCGTCCGGGGTTTCAGAGGCTGGCTTCACCTCGTCGGCCGAAGCCGGCGTGGGCGTCGGCTGTGTCGAGGCAGAGGGTGGCGTCGTTGGGGTCGACGCTTGGGGCGTGGATTGAGGCGCCGTCGACGCGGGGTCATGGCGTTGTCGCAGGGCTTCCCGCAAGCGCGCCTTCTCAGCCTCGATGGCCGCGCGTCGATGGGCTTTCGCCGCGTCTCGGTCGTATTCGTACTCGGGGGCTTCTACCTCGCCAAACATGCGCAAGAAGAATTGATTGCCGAGGCCATCGTCTTCCATTTCTCCAAACGCATCAGAGGCGCCTGCGCGAAGGTCTCGAAGGGCGAAGCCAAGGGTGTAGTCAATGTTGGAGTCGAAGTCGTAGGAGCCTTCGATGGCCACGTTCATGGCGGAGGACTCGATGACGGTCATGGGGAGCCAAACTTCCTCGCCTCTCACGTCGATGCGCTGGCTGACGGGTTCAAACGCCACGTCACGAAGCCTCGCCCGCAAGTCGTCCGGATCCACCAATGGGGCCATCAGCCGGTGGCTTTGGAGGTAGTC